>NZ_CAJYIS010000090.1 GCF_913775425.1 uncultured Enterococcus sp. | reverse complement strand
GCCATTCCTTTTTCACGTAATAAATCTACAGCTTTATCGATGTCGCCATCAACTTCAACTAATGCACGTTTTGCGTCCATCATTCCTACGCCTGTCATGTCGCGTAATTCTTTAACTAATTTAGCTGTTACTTGAGCCATTTTTGTTCCTCCTAAAGTTTTTTTAAAAAAAGCTGTTTCAAAGGAGTAAAAGGCATACGCCTAGCCTTTGAAACAGCTCCATTGAATAGTAATTATTCTGCTGATTCGTTAGAACCTTCAACTACATCAACGATTTCTTCGATTGAAGTTGCTTCTGTTGCTGCAAAGTCTTCTTCAACCACTTGATCTTCACCTTGGTTTCCTTCGATGAAAGCATCAGCCATTTTTGCAGTGATTAATTTAACCGCGCGAATTGCATCGTCATTTGATGGAATTACAACATCGATTTCATCTGGATCACAGTTCGTATCCACCATCGCTACGATTGGGATATTTAATTTGTGAGCTTCTTGAACAGCGATGCGCTCTTTACGAGGGTCAACGATGTACATAACATCTGGAATACGAGGCATATCTGCGATACCGCCTAAGAATTTTTCTAAGCGTTCACGTTCTTTTTTGATTCCTACAACTTCTTTTTTAGGTAGGACTTCAAACGTACCTTCTTCTTCCATTTTGTTGATTTGTTTCAAGCGAGAAACACGTTTTTGGATTGTTTCCCAGTTTGTTAATGTTCCACCTAACCAACGGTGGTTTACATAGTATTGTCCAGCACGTAAAGCTTCTTCTTTGATTGCATCTTGTGCTTGTTTTTTAGTTCCTACGAATAAAGCAACGCCGCCATCTTCAGCAACAGCTTTCATGTAGTCGTATGCAGCATCTACTAATTTAACTGTTTTTTGTAAGTCAATAATGTAGATTCCGTTTCTTTCTGTGAAGATATATTTCTTCATTTTTGGGTTCCAGCGACGAGTTTGGTGACCAAAGTGTACGCCGGCTTCAAGTAATTGTTTCATTGAAATTACTGCCATTTTTGTTTCCTCCGATTGGTTTATAGTTCCTCTTTTACTTCATAACTTATAGGAGAACTGATTTTCAGCACCGCTCCTACAACAAAGCAAAATGTGGATTTTTGTGTTTATCACACCTGATAGATTATACCGAAGTTTTAGTTAAAGCGCAACTCTTTTCTTTAGAGATCCGCTAAATTTTATTAAAATGCTCCCTTGAGATTTCCTTTAATGAAAAGCGCTAGGCATTTAAACGAGAATTTGATATGATGAGGGTGAATTTTTATGCAAAGGAGCTTACGTGATGCGAAAAGCACAACGACATCAAGTCATTAAAGAGGTGATTCGACAAGAGTCGATCCATACACAAGAAGAGCTACTCGGTCGTTTAAAACAATTAGGTGTCGATGCGACACAAGCAACGATCTCGCGCGACATTCGTGACTTAAAAATCGTTAAGACCCCCGATCTAAATGGCGAAAACCACTTTGTCCTCTTTCAAGAGCAAGTTGTTCCTGATGAGGGAAACCAAGAAGAAAGTTTAAACCAGTTGATCCAAGAACACGTGACCAAAGTCGATACTGCACAATTTTTAACGATTTTACATACGTTACCAAATAACGCTCAACTACTGGCTGCAGCCTTAGACGACTATACATTAGCGCAAAAGGTAGCGACATTAGCAGGATATGACACGATCGTCATCATTACAAAATCCGTGACAGACGCACAAGATCTAGCCGACTTTTTCTTATCACGCCTTTAAAAAAAGCCTTGGTAGCTAACCTGATCGTTTTCACTTGATCAGGTTCTCCCAAGGACTTTTTTTTTACATTTGATCTGGGGCTTTTAAGCCAAGCAAACGCAAATCTTCTTTGATTAATTCTGTTACAGCGTAAACCAAGGCTAAACGCGCTTCTTTTTGTTCATCGTCAGCTAAAATTTTTGTATTTGCATAATATTTATTAAACGCTTGAGACAATTTGATTGCATGTTTGGCAATAATCGATGGTTCGTATTTTTCAGCTGCATTCAAGACCACTTCTGGATATTGTTGCAACAATTTCACAACTTCCCAACTGCCTTCATCATTTAATGTATACGTTGCTTCTGGATCGATAGTAAAATCAGCTTTACGTAAAATACTCATCGCACGCGCACGCGCATATTGCACATAAGGTCCAGTTTCCCCTTCAAAACGCACAACTTCTTCTAATGTAAAGTCAAAATTATTTAAACGATCATTTTTTAGGTCATGGAAAACGACTGCTCCGACCCCTACTTGTTTCGCCACTTCTTCTTTATTGACTAATCCAGGATTTTTCTCACTGATTTGTTCATTGGCAGAGTCGATCGCTTCATTTAATACTTCTTCTAACAACACGATCTTTCCTTTACGAGTCGATAGTTTTTTACCATCTTTTGTGATCAAACCAAACGGAATATGTTCCATATCATCTGACCAAGCAAAGTCCATTTCTTTTAACACTGCTTTTAATTGTTTAAAATGATAGCTTTGTTCATTTCCAACGACATATAATGATTTGGCAAATGCATATGTCCGCTTGCGGTATAATGCTGCTGCCATATCACGAGTGATGTAGAGCGTAGCCCCATCTGATTTACGGATCAATGCAGGATTTAGATCATAACTAGATAGATCAACGATCTCTGCTCCTTGATCTTCTTTTAATAGATGTTTTTCTTCTAATAGTTCAACGACTTCATCCATTTTATCGTTATAAAAAGCTTCACCATTTAACGAATCAAATGAAATGTCTAACATATCATAGATCTTATTAAATTCCTTCATTGACTCTTCTTTGAACCATTTCCATAATTGCAACGCTTCTTCATCATTGTCTTCTAAGCGTTTGAACCAAGCACGTGCTTCATCTTCTAATTCCTTGTTGATTTCTGCTTGCTCGTGAAACTCTACATACAAACGTAATAACTCGCTGATTGGTTGTGCTTTAACGGCTTCTTCTGATCCCCATTTTTTATAAGCTACGATCAATTTCCCAAATTGAGTACCCCAGTCACCTAGATGATTGATCCGAATTGGATTGTATCCGACTTTTTCTAAAATCAGGCCTAAAGAGTTTCCAATCACTGTCGAACGCAAATGGCCCATTGAAATTGGTTTAGCGATATTTGGTGAAGACATATCGATGGGAACATTTTGTCCTTGTCCAATGCTTGCATCACCAAAATGAGTCCCTTGATTCAAAATTTGGCGCAATACATGTTGGCTGATGACACTTTTTGACATAAAGAAGTTCAGGTAGGGTCCTACGACTTCGATTTTTTCAAATGCAGTGGCATCGATTTGTTCTGCTAACTCAGCAGCAATCATTTGTGGTGCTTTACGAAAAGCCTTTGCTAATGCAAATGTTGGAAATGCGACATCTCCATGATCTGCACTCTTAGGATTTTCGAGTAATTGTATCACTTGTTCTAAAGATAAGTGTTCAGCTACTGCTTGATGGATCGCTTTTGCGACGATATCTTTGTTGTTCATCTGTGTACTCCTTTATTTGTAATATCATAAAAAAAGCCCCTAGTCTGCTCTTGCTGACTAGAGACGAGATTTCCCGCGGTACCACTCTACTTATTCGCACATATTGCGAATCGACTCAGCTAGTAACGGTCGCTAACCGTGATCGAATGATCATGTACATGAGGGCGCTTCATCTAATCAGATTATCTGGCTTCCACCTATTCCAGACTCGCTTGTTAGAGCTGATACGATTACTTTTCTCTTGCATAAAAAACTACACCCGATTATACCAAATAATCCAATGCTTTTCTAGTCTAAACCTCAGACTCTTTGCGCGAAAACGCTAAACTTGGGATAGCATTTAATTCCCAGTCGGCAAAATGTTGCTTTTGATACTCGATATGAGCTGCGGCAGCGATCATCGCAGCATTATCCCCACATAACGCAAGTGGCGGGAAAATGACTTTTGTTTTCGGACACGCTTGTTGCATCTGTGTGACTAAAGTCGTGCGTAAGCCTTGATTGGCCGCCACACCACCGGCTACGACCAACTGTGCTACTGGATATGCTTGACATGCCCGAATGGTTTTTGTAACCAACACATCAATGACGCTCGCTTGGAAACTGGTGGCTAAATCTTCTGCATCTAGCGTTTCACCTTTTTGATCCGCATTATGGACTAGATTGATAAAGGCACTTTTTAGTCCACTAAAGCTAAAATCAAAATTAGGTTCATGGATCATTGCACGTGGAAAAGGATAACTTTCTTTTCCTCTATGTGCCATTTGATCGATTTCTTTACCACTAGGATAACGTAACCCTAAAACGCGCCCGACTTTATCATATGCTTCGCCTGCTGCATCGTCTCGTGTTTCACCGATGATCTCGTATTCTCCAGCTGCTTTCATGTAGACCAACTCAGTATGCCCTCCACTAACGAGTAAAGCCATCAACGGAAATGTTAAAGGTTCCACAAATCGTGCCGCATAGATATGGCCTGCCATATGGTTAACAGGGATTAGTGGTAGTTGATTCGCCCAAGCAAATGCTTTGGCTGCTGTGATCCCAATTAACAATGCGCCGACCAAACCAGGACCTTGCGTCACAGCGACCGCAGTCAATTCCTTTGGTGTAATCCTAGCTTCACTTAACGCTTCTTCGATACACGTGGTAATCTCTTCTACGTGATGACGACTGGCAACTTCAGGTACGACACCACCAAAACGCTGGTGGCTTTTGATTTGTGAAGCTACGATATTACTCAAAATCTCTGCACCATCTTTAACGACGGCCACACTCGTTTCATCGCAGCTACTTTCGACTGCTAAAATTAATTCACTCATTGATTTGTTCCTACTTTCTTTTTCAGCAAGTATGCATCTTCTACTGGCTGCTGATAATACGATCGACGCGTATGATAATGCTCAAATCCATGCGCTTGATATAATCGATACGCTGCTTGATTCGATGCACGTACTTCTAGAAAATATTCTGTCGCTTCAGACTGTTCAAACATTTTTTCAAGTAAGACCGTCGCAATTTTTTGCTTGCGATATGCTGGCAAGACGCCGATCAATAAAATCTCTGCTTGTCCTGCAAGTTCCTGATAGACTAAAAAACCAACCATATCCGCATCTTTTTTAACCAGTAACGTATGAGAATGTTTCAATTGATTCTCCGTATAAAACTGTTCGGCAGTCCAAGGCGCATGGGAAAAACAAGCACTCGCAAGTGCATATACTCGTCTGCTTTCAGCAACACTCATATTCATTGCTTCTTCAATCATCATACCGCTTTCCTCATCTCTAATGCATCTTCACGCTCATAATAATTCGGTTTCACGATCGTCGTAACAAAACCTAATCTACGGTAAAATCGTTGGGCGTCAAGGTTACTTTTACGTACTTCTAAAGAAAGTGACTGACAGTGTTGGTTTCTAGCAAATCCTTCTAGTTCTTCCATGATGATCGTGCCCAATCCACTACTTTGCGCTTGTTTGGCTACAATGATATTGGTGATGTGCCCATCTTGTTGAAATACACGGATACCGCCAAAAGCGACCAATCGTTCTTTAGTAAATACACATAAATACAGATGAGGCAATGCCGACATAAATTCATGCAAAAACGCACTTTTTTCCCAAGGGGTTTCCTCATAGACATCGCGTTCTAGTTCTAATAATGCTTTGATATGACTAGCGTTTGCTTGATAGACATCAAATAGCTGATTTGCTACTACGTATTCTTTATGCGGATAATGATAGCTAAAGGCATGACGTTGTTGTGGATTAGAGCTTTTCCACATACGGCTCAGAAGATTCTTGATGTGTTTCAAGCCATTTTTCCTCCGCTTCTACTTTCTTTAGATAACTCGGTACAAATGTCGCGACATCTTCTACTGTTCCTAAAGTCTGGCTGACCTCGATCGCTTTAATGGCACTCGGATATTGCATACTTTCATCCGTTACCCATCTAGCGTTTGGCAATGTTTCGTTGATCGCACTTTGAAACAACTCGACATCTTTTCCTACAAACACGACGGGTCGTCCATCTTGCTTTAACCATTCGAGGAGCTCGGGTAGGGCAAAATGGCGATCACTTAAAATCGAGGTCAGTTCAGGATTTTGTTGATAGACACCACTATATACATTATTGCGACGTGCATTCATAAGCGGTACGATCAGTTCATGTTCTTGCCCAACATTCAATGCTAAAATGGCTAAGCTTGATACACTATGTAATGGGATCTTTAGCGTTTGAGCCAATGTTTTAGCTGTAGTAACGCCGATTCTAAGTCCCGTATATGAACCGGGTCCTTTTGCTACGACGATTCGTTCAAGATCTTTTGGTTGCCACTGGACCGAATGCATTAAGAAATCAATGGCCGGAAGTAACGAACGACTATGGTTTTTATTTACGGTGGTCTGTAATTGAGCGATCAGGTTCCCGTCTTCCATCAAGGCCAATGCCATTGTTTGATTAGACGTATCGATTGCTAATGTTTTCATCTTATTTCCCTACTTTCATAAAGTCTTGTTTATCTTACCACAAATCTAAACAAGAAAAAAACCTCTGATTTCTCACAAAAAAGGAGTGCGACAAAAATCTGTCACACTCCCTTAAAAACCGAATACACGGTGTTACAGAGATCGCTTTTTTGAAAATCACCGAAACAAGTGCAGTAATCATCAGAATGATTCACCATATTTCTTAGAACTAGCTACTTTTTCATAGTTTCTTTTTAAGATGATTCTCTTATGATCAATTCCGTACCAACCGTAATGGTTTGCACTACTGGTGGTGGATCTTTCATTAAATGAAAGATCGTTTGTACAGCTAATTCACCCATCCACTCTGCATAGACTCGGACGGTTGATAAAGGTGGTGTCACGTATTTTGCAACACTGACATCGTTAAAGCCAATCACAGCTAAATCTTTAGGAACTTGTAGACCGGCTTCTTTAATCGCTCTTAGCGCACCGATAGCAAGTGCATCGCTTGAAGCAAAAAAAGCACTCGGATAGGTTTGATGCGTTGCCAAATACTCTTTCATTACTTGATAACCAGATTCTACAGTAAAATCTGCTTGTAATTGATACTCTGAATCCCATAGTTTTAGCTTTGTTAGATACTCTTTAAACGCGACCAAACGCCGATCGATGATCTGATGATGACTTCCTTTGGTATATTCGATACCAGATAAGATCCCAATTTTTTGATGGTCATGTTGCACTAGCGTATCGATGACTTGCTGGACTCCTTGTTCAAAATCAACCACGATAGCATGATGATGTCCACGAGCTTCATCTGAGTCCACAAACAATACCGGATGGTGTTTATTATCGAGCAACCGAATCTGATTGGCATCAAATTTCCCGACTGCGATCGTAGCATCTACTTCTGTATCGGAGAGTTGATCCAACGATTCTTTTAGCAAGCGGATATTGAGCTCTTCTGCTTTCTTCTCAATGCCCAGTCGCAATGCCAAGTAATACAGATCGGCTAGCTCTTCTTCTGTATCGTACCACTGTACATAGCGGATCAATGCGGTCTCTTTCTTTTTTTGCTTATGCTTGTGGTAATTTAGTGCTTCAGCAACTTCGAAAATTTTTTGTTTCGTTTCCATCGCGACGGATAATTCTGTATCAAAATTTAAAACACGTGATACCGTAGCCGGTGAAACGCCTGCACGCTGAGCGATATCTTTGATCGTAGCCAAAAAATCCCTCCTCTACAATTGAGCTGTAAATCTTAAGAAGGCTGCTTGACCTTCTGGCGTGTCTTTAAAGACCCCTGCATCTTCTAACACTCGTAAAAAGACTGCACCAAGTTCAGCTTTAACAATGTCAGATACGACTTCGTTCGTTACGTTTTGATGACGCGACTTGACATCTTGTGCCCAAGCATGGTGAATCTCAGACAATTCATGCGGTTCATTTAATAAAAAACGTTCCATTTCTTCCATTTCACGTTTTAAACGCGGTGGCAAGATCGCCAGTCCCATTACCTCGATCAAGCCGATATTTTCTTTTTTGATATGTTGAATGTCACGATGTGGATGGTACACACCTTCTGGAAATTCTTGTGTCGTGTGGTTATCACGCAACACAAGATCAAGTTCATAGATCCCATCTTTTTTGCGCGCAATCGGTGTGATCGTATGATGCGGTTGTGTCGTATAGGCGAATACATCAACAGATTCATCTGTATACCCTTTCCAACTTTCCAAGATATATTCAGCTGCATTGACCAATTCTTGCTTGTTTTGAGACTGCAAGCGGATCACTGACATCGGCCAATCCACGATCCCAGCGGTAATATTTTGAAACAATGGTAACGAGATGACTTCTTTGATCGAAGCTTTCGCCATTGGAAACTCATGAGCGCCACCTTGATAGTGATCGTGTGATAAAATCGATCCTCCAACAATTGGTAGATCGGCATTTGAGCCTGCAAAATAATGTGGAAAAACATCCACAATCTGCAATAAGCGATCAAATGTCTGTCTTGAGATCGTCATCGGACGATGAACTTCAGATAAAAAGATGCAATGCTCATCGTAATAGGCATACGGTGAATATTGAAAGCCCCACGATTCACCTTCCAAATTCATTCGAATGATTCGATGATTGCTACGTGCCGGATGATTCACGCGACCTAAATACCCCTCATTTTCCATGCATAGTAAACATTTTGGGTAACCACCTGAAACAACAGCACGTTCTTTAGCAATCTGTTTTGGATCTTTTTCTGGTTTAGATAAATTGATCGTGATCTCTAATTTCCCGTACTTACTTTTTGTTTCAAACGCGATATTTTTAGCGATCGCTTCCGTTTTGATGTAATCATTTTGTTTCGACAACGTATAAAAATAATCCGTCGCTGCTTGTTTATCGCGAGCATAATGCTGTGCAAAAAACGCATTGACAACAGAAGGTGGCGGCGTCAAGATATCCATCAGCTGTGCGATAAATTGTTCTTTCTCACTTAGCGTATCGTTTACTTTATGATTGATCAGTGCTTGTTTGAAAAGCTGTTCAGCTAATTGTATCGCAGGTGTTTTAACCGCACGTACATTTGTTTCAGTCAGCGTCTCTTCTCCGATCATTCCTAATAAACGATTTTGAACATAAATTCGATCCATTTCCATAAACCCACCCAACTCGATGGCATAGGTCGTAAAATCGGTAATCACTTGGCTGATCGACATCTTTCTTCCTCCTCAGTTCTACTCTTAGTCTTCGTATCCATTTGGATGGCTAACATGCCAATTCCAAGCTGTACGAATGATTTCTTTGATTTCAGTCGTTTTTGGTGACCAGCCCAAAATTTCTTTTGCTTTATCTGCTGAAGCAACTAGACTACTTGGATCTCCCATACGACGTGGTGCTACGACTGCAGGAATTTCTTTTCCAGTCACTTCTCTAGCTGCATCGAGCATTTCTTTAACCGAATACCCATTGTTTGATCCCAGATTGAATTGATTGCTCTCATTTCCCGCTTGTAAGTATTCTAATGCCAGTAAATGTGCAGCAATCAAATCTTCGACATAAACGTAATCTCTGATACACGTACCGTCTGAAGTTGGGTAATCATCGCCAAAAATTTGCAAGTTGTCTCTTTGACCTAAAGCCACTTGTAAAATAATTGGTACTAGATGCGTTTCTGGTGTGTGATCTTCACCGATCGAAGCATCTTGTTTTGCACCAGCTACGTTGAAATAACGTAATGCGACATATTTCATCCCGTAGGCTTCATCACACCACTTCATCATTTTTTCCATCATCAATTTACTTTCACCGTATGGATTTTTAGGATTTGTTGGTGTTTCTTCTGTGATTGGGCTAACTTCTGGTTCGCCATACGTTGCAGCAGTCGACGAAAAGACGATGTGTTTAACATCATGTTCTTGCATAACTTCTAATAAGATCTGCATGCCATATACGTTATTATTAAAATATTTTAGGGGTTTCTCAACGGATTCGCCTACCAGTGAACTGGCTGCAAAATGGATGACACCGTCGATTTGCTCTTGCTCAAATACGTTTGTTAAAAAAGCTTTGTCACGAATATCTCCTTCGTAGAATGTTGCTTTTTCGTGAACCGCTTGACGATGTCCGGTCAACAAATTATCTACTACTACGACTTCTTGGTTTTTTGCGACCAATTGATCGACTGCATGGGAACCAATATATCCTGCCCCACCTAATACTAAAATTGCCATGTTGTTATTTCCTCCTTTGATGTATCCTTACTCATCTTATAATTTTCTGGCACCATCATCAATACTTGCTTGATAGATATCTGTTTTGTAACCGATTTTATCAAGATAATCTGTGGACACAGCAGTGACAAAGTCATCAAATTCGGTTTGTTTCACTAACGCGATGGCACATCCACCAAATCCAGCTCCAGTCATCCGTGCACCTAAACAAGATGCTTGAGCTTGAGCTGCAGCAACTAGCGTATCTAATTCTATACCCGTCACAGCGTAATCTTCTTTTAACGACCGATGAGAAGCATCGAGTAGACGTCCAAATGTTTCTAAGTCGTTTTCTTCTAATGCCGCCTTTGCTTTTAGTGTACGTTCATTTTCAGTCACCGCATGACGTGCACGTCTAAATAACGTTTCGTCAGCAATCAGCTCTTCAATTTCTACTAGATCTGCTTCAGTCAATTCACCTAACGAACGGACAGCTTTTTTAGTTTGGATCTTCGCTAACGCATCCTCGCATTCTTGACGTCGCTCATTGTATTTAGAATCTGCTAATTCTCGTCGCTTATTCGTATTCATGATCGCAATCACATATTCGCCAAATACCGCTGGAACATATTCATAATGCAATGTATTGGTATCAAGCAACATAGCATGTTCTTTTTTTCCCATACCAATAGCAAATTGATCCATGATCCCAGAATTGACACCGATAAAATCATTTTCTACTTTTTGACCTAATTTTACTAAATCTAAACGATCGATCGCTAGATTATAAGACTCTTTTGCGATAATCCCTGTCAGCAACTCGATCGAAGCGGAAGAAGATAGTCCCGCACCATTTGGAATGTTTCCATAAAACAAAATATTGATCCCACTCTCGATTTTATAACCGCTTTCAATTAGATACGCAAAAACACCTTTAGGGTAATTCGCCCAATCATCTTCTTTTTTATATGACAACTCATCTAATGAGAACGAAATAATTCCTTTATCTGGAAAATTTTCGGAATAGACATGGATCTTTCTATCTGTTCTAAGGCTTACCAGTCCATAAGTACCTAATGTGATGGCCGCCGGGAAAACGTGTCCTCCATTGTAATCTGTATGTTCACCGATTAGATTAATGCGTCCAGGTGCAAAATAACTTGCTGTTGCGCTTTCATTAAAAACTTCTACAAAACGAGTTGCCAATTGTTCCATGTCTTCTTCCTCTTTTCTGTTTTTTTTCATTATATAATATTTAGTAAAATTTATCAATTTATTTAGTAAATATTATTCAAAATAGTTTTTACTTTCTATTTTTTCCTTTTTGTACCATAATAAGTATAAGAATATTGTGAGGTGAAGTTTAATGAAGAAATTTACATCTGGTTTTTTTGCAGGAACAGCAACAACTGTCATCGCAGCGATGGGATTAGTAAAATTGATCAAAAAACAAGTGATTGAACCAATCGAACAAAAAGAAGCAATGATTGATGAAAATCGCAAAAAAGCTCACCGCAAAAGTCACGCAAGATAAAAAAAATCCCGCAGATCGCGGGATTTTTTTATTTGGTTTTCGCCTTTGTTTTACCAGTCCATGTTTGATAACCATCTTTTAAAATATAGATCTCTTTATATCCTTGCTTGCGTAATTTATTTGCCGCACGTACACTTAAAGCGCGTGCAGTATCGTATAAATAAACCGGTTGATCTTTACGAATCGAAGCATACGATTGCGCCAAGACAGTATACGGAATGTTTCTGGCACCTAAAATATGACCTGCATTAAACGTATCTTTTTCACGCACATCGATGACTTGCGCTTTTCGCATCCCCTCTTTAAATGCTTCTTGATCTAGCATCGTTGCCGAACGCTTGCCTAAAATATAGTAATACAACCAGTTTAATGCAATCCCAACGACGATTAAAAATAAAATTAATGTCAATCCTTGTAAGAAATTCATCCTAATCCAACCCTTCTCTACTTACTAATCGCTAATGATGCGGCACCAATAACGCCAGCATCATTTCCTAATTCTGCTAATTTGATTTTTGTGGATTCTCCAACTTGTGGGAATGTGAAATTTAAAAAGTGTTCTTCAACACGTGTGCGTAAAAATTCTCCAGCCGCTGAAACTCCACCACCTAAAACGATACTTGATGGATTCAACGTATTTCCAATATTACCAGCTGCTAATCCTAGGAAATAACAGACTTTATCGACAACTAAATTGGCAAAATGATCGCCATTTTGTGCAGCAGTAAAGACATCTTTACTTGTAATCGATTGGCCATCATCTAACCACGTTTTAAGTTCAGAACTACCAGCATATTCTTCTGCCATTTTACGTGCAACACGCACAATTCCTGTCGCACTAGAAACAGTTTCTAAGCAACCTTTTTTCCCGCATGTACATAAAAAGCCATCTGGGTCGACTGTGATATGCCCAATTTCTCCAGCTGCACCAGCAACACCGTGAAGCAATTGACCATTCATGATGATCCCGCCACCAACTCCAGTTCCAAGGGTCACAAATACCACATCCGGCGCATTTTCGCCGGCACCTTTCCATTGTTCACCAAGAGCCGCTACATTCGCATCATTGTCGATGAAAAATGAGATACCTGTTCCTTTTTCGATCTCTTCTTTAACAAATTGCGTTGTTTTCCAATTTAGATTATAGGCACCGATCACAGTTCCCTTGTCACGATCGACACTTCCAGGAGTTCCCATGCCAATCCCAATAAAATCTTCGGCTTTCATACTAAATAATGAAAGATGGTGATTGATCGATTCAATGATTTCCGGGACGATATGAGAACCTTCGTCTAAAATGTTTGTTGGAATACTCCATTTTTGCTGGATTTCACCTGCTTGTGTTAAAATCGCAAATTTAACGGTTGTTCCACCCAAGTCGATTCCGATTACTTTTTTATCCATTTACTTTTCTCCTCTACTTTCTTCAATATGATGTTCACGTTTTAAAATGGCACGCGCAGATAAATACGTATCACGATCAATCAAGCGACTGTCGTATAAGGTTCTTACTTCTAATGTCATAAACTCGATATCGTACAGTCGCTTTCCTAAATACACGATAATCCCAAATCGTTTTAACAATTGTTGTACATCATAGAGCGTTTCCATTGGCTAACTCCTCATCTATTATACTCTCTAGAGATATTTTTTGAAACCGTACATCAAAAAGAATATGATAAAAAATAAACAAAGAATTCCTGATAAAATCCGAATGTGAATCGAATAGTTCCCTTTGTTTTTTGGCAATGCGAGACTGTTGCCAAATAAAATCCCACCAAGTAACCCGCCTACGTGACCCCAAATATCGATACTTTGATCAAATGCACCAAAAGCAAAGGTCAAAATCAAAAATAACCCAAATTGACGAACCATCGCTTGGATGCCGGGCTGATGGCGAAAATGAAATCCTAACACGACAAATGCACCAAACAATCCAAAGAGTGATGTACTAGAACCTGCTGAAATAATGCCAGGCTGATTAAAGGCAAAACTCATCAAGTTCCCCATGATTCCACTACCTAGATAAAGAATAAAAAAGCGGGTGTGACCATAAATTTGTTCAATTTGTTTTCCCATAAAATACAATACGACTGAATTGACTGCAAAATGCATCAACCCAAAATGAAGAAAAATCGGAGTAATAAATCGCCAGTATTCTTGTAAATATACAACTGACGGTCCGTATAAAACACCTGCATTTTTCAATGGATCATTTGGTAATATATACCCTAGAACAAATGTAATCGTCTGCATCGCTAGAAATAACCACGTAAAGAATGGTTCTTGTTGAATTCGTTTTATTGAAAATGACTGCATCTCGTTCTCCTATACTGCTAAGATTTGATTGATTTTTTGATCATGCGGCTCAGTCGGCAATAACTCTTCTGCTACTAGTTGTAAAGCCATGGCTAAACTGATTGTAGGAAGAGAATGGTTCGCTAATAAACGATCGTAATATCCTCCACCATATCCTAAGCGGCTGCCTGAATTTGTGAAAGCTACACCAGGGACGATCAATAAATCAAGTGTACTAACTTCGACCGTTCTCGCTTCGACAGGTTCTAAAATCCCAAAAGAACTTTCACTATAACGTGTAGTCGGTGTGATCTCTTTAAAGACTAACCTTTTGTTCGTTACTACTGGCACACTGACTTGTTTATCTAAAAATGCTTGCTGAATGATCGGCCAAGTATTCACTTCATGTGATAAAGAACGGTAAATCCCTATATTATGCGCTTGTTTAAAAAGCGGCAATGAAACCAACCGCTCATAGAGCAAGGTTTCTTCTTCTTTTTTTTCTAATGTATTACAATAAGCGGCCAATGCTTGTAATGTTTCTTGACGTAAGCTTTTTTTGGTCATAGTCCCCCCTCATTTCATTGTTTTATTTTAACATGTTTTATCAAAAAATGAACCGAAAGTCGTCACGATTTCGTCAAGTAAAAATACTTAACAAAAATCATCAGAAATGCTAGATTTCTGATTTAAAACGTGCTATTATATTTAAGTCTGAGAGTGATCTTAGTTAGATTCTAACCGTAAAGGGAGGGAAAATACATGCGCGTAAACATTACTTTAGAGTGTACTTCTTGTAAAGAACGTAACTACCTAACAAACAAAAACAAACGTAACAATCCTGATCGTTTAGAAAAGCAAAAATATTGCCCACGTGAACGTAAAGTGACGTTACACCGCGAAACTAAATAATCATTTAGTTTTCAAGCTCAAAACATTGATTTTTCAGTGTTTTGAGCTTTTTGTTTTGTTTGAAATAAAAATTGGACATACTTTTGGGCATACTTTATTTTGAAAAAAGTGTTTTTATGATTATTGATTTCAGACATAAAAACACTACCAAAAATAACTAAATTCAAAGATATGTCTCCACGCATTCACCAAATTACGAAACGAACTAATTATTGAATTTTGAGCTTTAGAACGCTGTTTTTCAGTATTTCAAGCTTTTGTAGATTAAATATAGCAAATTCGTTTTAATTAGAGCGCTTCAAATTCTTCCCATATTATATCTACTGTACCTATATCACTTCGTCTTTACTTCAAGTAATGATTTCTTTCGAATCATCAAAACTTCATGCTAAATCAAATATCACTGGCTCGTACTCTAATCGAACTACTTTAAATTGATCCCCAAATAACTATAAGTTCTCCTCCATTTATCTTATTCCTATTCATTATTTAGTTTAAATCGGCAAATAAACTAAGTAAATTTCCATCGATATCTTTAATAATCGCGTAGCGTTGTCCCCAAAAAGTATCCCAAGGTTTTCTAAAGGATTCATATCCTGCATCGCTCATTTTAAAATAAGTACAGTCAACATCTTCTGGAGTCTCACATAAAAAAGCGAGTTCCACTGTGTCTCCAACTGTTTTAGGCTCATATCCATATATACTTGCGACCATTTTAGCTGTGTTCAAAGATATCCGCACACCTTCATGTTGCAATTCAACATAATCTAATGTTTCCCCTGCTACCTTATTAAACCCTAATGTTTCATAAAATCCGATTGCACGCTGCATATCTTTTGTAATGATTCCAACCATATCTAGTTTCATAGACCTGCTCCTTTTTCGTTTACTATAGAATAAATTTACCTATCTTTATAATAGCGGTATAATAAAGGAAAGAAAAGCTACGATAAAGCAAGACAAGCATCACGCGAACATTTCTTCATGGTCATGATCGATAGAGATCGTGGTACACTAACTTAAGAATCGCTTCTAATAGTAAGCAACCGTTGCCTAACAACTCTTACGTCAAACTTTAGCTTATTTTTTGGTTTTGAAGTCAAGTAAAGGAGTGCATGATAATGAAAAAATTATGTTTAGGACTATGTTTTATGATGAGCTTTTTTTTAACTGGATGTTCGATGTCCTCTCATTCGCCTAATTCGAATACGATATCAAGTACCTCACAAACTACGAATATGGATATGTCGACCTCTGTCATACAAAATTTTGATGCCATAAAATTAAGTGGGATTTTTCCTAGTCAAAAAAACGGTAGCACCTCTGAACAAGTCCTTAAACGATTTGGTGAAGCTAGTACACGCGAGTTTTCTTATCTTGATGGAATCAGTAGTACGACATTGACTTGGAAGCAGTTGCCGCTAGCTTCTGAATATAAATTGCTTGTATCATTTGTCGACGATCATGCTATTTCAAAATCATTGATAAACAAACAATTGCACCCAAAAATCCCCATTACCTTAAAGCAATTTAATGCGATTACTATTGACTCGACCTATACAACCGAAAATGCTCGAAAAGAATTTGGTGAACCAAATGGAATCAATATCACCGTAGTCAACGGTTTTACAAAAACGCTCTATTCTTGGACTCAGACCAATCATGATGCGACTGAGGCTAGTCTGACACTAACCTTTAAAAATAATCTTGCAATAGCAAAATCTCAATCTAATTTAAACTAAACCATCAATAGAGTAATCACAGTTATCCTAACCTTCTTCCCTATCCTCTTTTCCAGACTTAACCCATCAACTAAAACTATCACGTGCTAGAAATAACTAGCACGTGATGGTTTACTTTATATCCAATTGACTGACCCACTCTTTGACTGGGCGGCGTTTTCTCACTCCGGAAGCTAAACTTTCGTCTTTATATCCCACACGATAATTTGCGACAAGTATGGTTCCTTCTGGAAATCCCAAGCGTTGCGTAAATTCTTCATTTAGTACAAATGGTGATGAGGCCCAAAATCCTACCAAACCATGATCATCTAGCAGTAGTGAAAAATTTTGGATCAAGGCAGCAGTTGCTTGTGAAGCATCACTATCTAAACGTCGATTATGTGGTACTTGTTTATACGCAAACTAAATCGTAGCTGGTGCTTCTTTGATCAAACGATTAATCTTTTTAGTAAATTTTTCTTCTGAAGTATCGTCATGAATAAGCCGAATTTCTTTATAAAAATCGATGATTTCTTGCGCTAAATATATTTTTTCCTTCTCCGTAGTAATCACTTTAGCATACCAGGGTTCTTCTTTATGATATGGTGCATGACTCGCTTGTTCCAATAAATCCAACAAAAGCTGTTGTTCTACTGGATCAGTCAAACTTCTTTTTGCTGTTCGACGTGTTAGTATCGCTTCTTTTATAGTTTTCAAACCACTATCTCCTTTATCATCGTTGCTTTATTATAACTGTTCTATTAGAGGTTAGCGAGCACATGTCCTAATTTGAGTTTATTTGTAAAATTTAGTACACTAAGCATATCAAGAAGGGAGCGTTACCAAATGAAAAAAGCAATTGGTTGTTGTATCTTAGGTTTATCTTTAGTTGGCATCGGTATCACCACTCAAGTTCAAGCAGAAGAGTTAACGTATATTTCGATTTATCGCGTGTATAATCCTAATTCTGGTGAGCATTTTTATACAAAAAGTCTTGATGAAATGACACACCTTACTACTGTGGGTTGGAATAGCGAAGGGGTTGGCTGGGTCGCTCCAGCTAAAGACTATGTACCTGTCTTTAGACTCTATAACAAAAACTCAGGAGATCATCATTATACTCAAAATACTTTTGAAAAAACAGCACTGGTTTCTATTGGTTGGAAAGATGAAGGGATTGCCTTTTACTCGGATCGTTACGGTACAGTGCCAGTTTATCGAGCGTACAATCCTTTTGCAAAAGTTGGTACGCATAACTATACGACAAGTGGTGCTGAACAGTTAAATTTGATCAATTCCGGTTGGAAAAATGAGGGTCTTGCTTGGTATGCCAAAGAATCAGGTTACCCTCTTTTTACCGAAGATAAAGCCATTCAAATCCTAAAAGATAATTTTACTTCAAAAAATCAATCACTTGACGACCTTAGTTTCGTTCCCATAAAACAAATTGGTCAAGATTATCTGATTAGATTGGTTGTGCTCTCGATGGTCGAACAAGGTGGTTCTGGTACCGCGGGATTTTATCTTGTATCACCACAAGGACTAGTTCAAGCTTGTGATGCTAACGGCACTCCTTATTAACAATAAAAATCCTAGTGAGATCTTCATATGTCGTGAAGTTCTCGCTAGGATTTTGATTATTGTGCTTGATTATTTGGCCATCTTGTATTTCTTTTACTTGGTAAAATCAGGGTAATTAAAATGATCAAGTTTCCAATTACCGGAATCAAGTAAAATAAAATCCACCAGTTACTGTGGTTACGATCATGAAATCTTCTTGCTCTGACAGTGAAATTGGCAAGCCAAATCAGAAAACTTAGGATCAAAAAGACAATGGTCACTAAATTTAATTCTTTAATGACTTTCGTTCCATCTGCCATAAAATCAATGTATCTATAAGTTTGTGTTAATGTTGTATACAAAATCAACACAAAGTAATTGATCAATTGCGGCCACCAATATTGTGCTCTTGTTGCAGATGCGTTCATTACTGTAATATTATTCCAATATTCTTTATATGCTTTTATCATAAAATAACCCCCTTCTCTTTCTATATTAAATAAGTATCATCAAATGTCAAATATTTATTTACTGGTTATTTAGCACAAGATACTGAATATTTAATTGATTTGATAAAATTACTTTTTATTTCAAAATTGATTTGTTCATATCCAAATCAATTGATCTTATATTTAAATAACATATATTTTATATTCATAAGACTATATTTCAATAAAAGACTAGAGTGATTTCTCACTCTAGTCTTTTATTATTAATGTTCTTTTTTTCGACGATTTTTAGTCATTTTTAATAGAGTCAAAGTAACCATACCCATTCCGATTAGAGTCATTTCATTAGAAAAAATAGTTGCTTCGTTAGTGCTTGGCAACATATCATATTTACTACTTGAACTTGTACTCGAATCATCGTAAGACGTTGTTCCGGAAGCTCCATAACTAGAACTACTTCCACTATTTGAATTATCAGCCGGACTTCCTGTAATTACGTCATTATCAGACCCAGAAACATCAGTATCATCCTCAGTTATGCTTGTACTGATTGACGTACTCATCGAACTTGAGTCGCTTGTACTTATTGACAGACTCGTGCTCGTTGACTCACTCATAGAACTTGAAGTGCTTGTGCTACTATCTGTAGACTCGCTCGTTGTTGTGCTTTCGGTCGTACTTGTCGACTCACTTATCGAAAGGCTTGTTGAATCACTTGTACTCATCGAACTTGAGTCGCTTGCACTATTATCCTTAGACTCGCTCGTTGTTGTGCTCTCGGTCGTACTTGTCGACTCAGAAACACTCGTGCTCGTTGACTCACTCATAGAACTTGAAGTGCTTGTGCTACCATCTGTAGATTCGCTCGTCGTTGTACTTTCAGTTGTGCTTGTAGAATCACTTGTTGAAAGACTTGTACTTGTTGACTCACTCATAGAACTTGAAGTGCTTGCACTATTATCCGTAGACTCGCTCGTCGTTGTGCTTTCGGTCGTACTTGTCGACTCAGAAACACTTGTGCTCGTTGAATTACTCATCGAACTTGAGTTGCTCGTGCTACTATCTGTAGATTCGCTCGTTGTTGTGCTTTCGGTCGTACTTGTCGACTCAGAAACACTTGTGCTCGTTGAATTACTCATCGAACTTGAGTCGCTTATGCTACTATCTGTAGACTCGCTCGTTGTTGTACTTTCAGTTGTACTTGTTGAATCACTGATACTTGATACCGTACTCGTCGATGTACTACCACTATAGCTTGCGCTGATCGATGCACTGATGCTTGAGCTTAGAGAGTTTGACGTACTCACACTTGTGCTTGTAGAATCACTGATACTCGATACTGCGCTTGTCGACGTGCTACTACTATAAC
>NZ_CAJYIS010000089.1 GCF_913775425.1 uncultured Enterococcus sp. | reverse complement strand
GTAGTGAAGGGTTTCCCTTTGTGAGAGTAGGACGTCGCCACGCTGTAATTATTCCGGCATAGCTCAGTTGGTAGTAGCGCATGACTGTTAATCATGATGTCGTAGGTTCGAGTCCTACTGCCGGAGTAAAGAAATTATTTCTTTTAAATAGTTCACCCAAGTTTGCCGCTTTAGCTCAGCTGGTAGAGCGCATCCATGGTAAGGATGAGGTCGACGGTTCAAGCCCGTCAAGTGGCTTTGTTCCAAAATAGTGTGGTAGTGATAGCGAGAAGGATACACCTGTTCCCATGCCGAACACAGAAGTTAAGTTTCTTAGCGCCGATTGTAGTGAAGGGTTTCCCTTTGTGAGAGTAGGACGTTGCCATGCTGTAATCATTCCGGCATAGCTCAGTTGGTAGTAGCGCATGACTGTTAATCATGATGTCGTAGGTTCGAGTCCTACTGCCGGAGTAAAAATAAATAAGCGAAGAAGTGAGTTATCTCATTTCTTCGCTTATTTTTATTTGAAAATATGAAAGCTTGCAGAATTTTGTGCGCCAGATCTAGCAACTACTTCCTGTTCTGAATGAATTTGTAAAAAAGGAAGGCGTTTATTGTCAGAAAAAGCTTGCCCAATTTTTTCTAAAAATGTAAGATAGTTTGCTTTTTCAGTGGCCGTTAGTGTGTGCCACTTATCGCTAACATCGAGCTGAATATGACGAATCTGCCCATCTGGATAAAAAGAGATCGAGGCAGCTTTGGCATGAGCTGTTTCTTCATTATGGTATTTTGTGAACAAGTTGGATAATTTGGTTTGAGCTTTGTCAGAAAGCTCAGTAACTTGTTTTTTGACTGTAGATTCATCGGAAAAGGTAGAAGGTGCTTTAGGAACAATTGCAAACGATAAAAAAAGAAAAAAACTGGCAGAGGCGAATAAGATTAGGGGAAAGCGTTTTGGTTGTGCAGTGAAAAATGAATAAAGTAACCAAAAAAAACTAATGATTAAGGTCAAAGTAGCTACGAGTCCAGTATAAAACATAATATCCTCACTCCTTTTTTTAAGCGGATACATGTATTTGTTCCCAAACGGCTTTTCGATACCTTAAGTTTACGATGGAAAAAGACAAAAGTCAAAATTGCAACTCAAAAAAAAGTAATAACACCTAAACTAGGGTTGTTACTCTTTTTTGATTGTGACCAGAGAGGTATCTTGTACGCCTGAAACAGCGACAAGTTCTCCTTCAGATTGGATTTGCATATAAGGATACGTTTCACCATCTTTAAATGGATCAGAAATATCTTTTAGTAATTGGATATATTGTTTTTGCTCATCTTCAGACAGGTATTTCCAATTGCTATTTACGTTTAATTGCACGTATTTGATCGATCCATCATCATTTGTGATGACTTCTGCTCCAGTTGCATCAACATAATTGCCATCGTTATGAATATCAAACTCTGCCTTCAACTTTTCATCATTTTTCTTTGCGATTTCACTTTCTGTTTGGCTAGTCGTTGCACTTGACGATGAAGAATCAGATAGTAGTTCTGAAGGAGTCGTATTTTGGTTTGCAGGTTCACTAGTCGTTCCAGTAATAGTGACAATGATCAGAAATCCAATTAGACTTAGCGCAAAGACAATCCCTGGAATTTTCTTGTTTGTTTTACGTACGAAGGCCGCGATTAACCAAATCAGACTAACAATAGCTAGAAATAAAAGTGCCATTCCTGAATAAAACATAATTTCCCTCCCTTGTTATTTAATGATAAACATACTTAAAAATAATCGTAACGAATATTTATAAATGATTAATTTAATCATATCTTAAAAAGAAAATCATGTCAAAAATTACGGAGCATATAATATTATAGTTGTTATTTAAAATCGATCGATTGTTGTGTGAGTTCGGAAAAGATCGAACCAATCACGTTCATCTGCGAAGTATCCTCGCGAGCATTTGACATCAAGATGACAAGGTCGTGAGTATCTGGTGTCATTAGCGCCAGGGTTTGTTGCTGTTGTATCTCACCACGTGCACGATAGTAGTCTTTATAATTGTAGATTCCACTCGCATAAGCTTCTTGGTATAGTGGAGCGAAAAGTTCTGCTGCAACTTGTTTTGAAAAAAATTGATGATGGAGGTATAAACGGTAAAAAGTTGCTAAATCGGTAATGTTCATTCCGATATTTCCAGTTCCAAGTTCTTTTTGATAGGTATCAAACGAAAAGGGAACTAGCTTTTGATAAGGATCGTTTGCTTGCTTCTTGTAGCTTTCACTATGATCCACTTGGGATAACCAGTCTGGATAGTACGTGACGCTCGTTAAATGATAGGGTTCGACAATCATCGTACGTAGTGCATCCCAATAAGACATGTGAGTGAGTTGTTGTATAATCCCTGCTAACAAATGATAATTGATAGGACTATACACAAATTTTTTTGGTGTTTTATATGTCGTATGACTGACGTAATAATCTAGTAATTCTGTTTCTGAGTAGTGAGTCGTTGGCTTTTTGGTCAAATGCAAGCCACTGACCATATCTAGCATCTGTTTGATCGTAACCGTGTTGCTGTGTGGAATTTGAGGATAAAATGTAGCTAAGGATGTTGAGAAGCGCAACTTATGTTGACTGATCAACTGCCCAATCAAGGCCGCAGTCCAGGCTTTTTGAATTGAGCCAATTTGGTATTTCGTATCGACTGAGTTTTCGATGTTCAGTGCTTGATTTTGAGCCCCATATCCTTTAGCTAAAATGATGTGCTGATCTTTAAGGATCAATGCTGTTCCAATAAAATGTGCTGCTTTTAACCGTGCATCATATTGACTAGTTGTCATCGGAGC
Organism: uncultured Enterococcus sp.; assembly: GCF_913775425.1. GTDB lineage: Bacteria > Bacillota > Bacilli > Lactobacillales > Enterococcaceae > Enterococcus_G. Next base: position 32,220 of record NZ_CAJYIS010000089.1, on the reverse strand, counting down.
ACGTTGTATTGAATTTGTTTGTGCTGTAGCATAGGCTGCGCTTGGAAAGATAAACCCAATCAAAAGAGCAATTGACCAATACCATTTTTTCATCATGTAAACCTCCTTGTTGTGTTTATTGTACGGCGATTTGAAAAAAAAAGGAGTAATGTCAAAAAAATTTGAAAAAAATTAAAAAAAGACTTGCGCAATTGTAGTGAAATTGTTATATTATAAAAGTAGTTATTCCGGCATAGCTCAGTTGGTAGTAGCGCATGACTGTTAATCATGATGTCGTAGGTTCGAGTCCTACTGCCGGAGTTTGAAAGCATCCATAGTGGATGTTTTTTTTTGTCTAAAAATCAATAGAACATGTCGTAAATTAAGGATGTGTTATACTTGAAAAAAGTAGGGGGAATACATATGGCAAAAGAATTCACACGTACGCATGAGGTTGTATATTATGAATGTGATCGGATGGGAGCCATGACGATCCCAATGTTGATTAGTATCGCGATTCGTGTTTCTGAAGAACAAAGTGATCAACTAGAACGTGGTACAGATGTGATTCAAACATTTGGTGTGACGTGGATTTTAACCAATTACCATGTGGCAATCACACGGTTACCTCGAGTCGGTGAAACAGTTCATGTCACAACAAAAGCACAAGAGTATAATAAATATTTTTGTTACCGCACATTTTGGTTTCATGACAAATCAGGGAATGAATTGGTCAAAATCGATTCCGTTTTTGCACTGATGGATCTTGAAAGTCGTAAGATGAGTCGTGTAACTGAAGCGATTATTGCGCCGTTTGAAAGTCAAAAAATCAGTAAAATTCGACGGTTCGGCCAATTGACCAAATTAGACAAAACAAAAGCATATACCAACACACCTTATCGGGTTCGATTTTATGATATCGATAGTAATCAACACGTCAATAATGCAATTTACTTTAACTGGATTCTAGATGCTTTAGGCTATGAATTTTTGACCTCTCATGTGGCAAAGTCGATTACGATTCGTTATGAAAAAGAAGTCGCTTATGGCAATCAAGTCGATAGTCTTGTACAAGTGCAAGCAGATACACTTTGTACACGCCATTTGATTCAAGTTAAAGAAGAACGATGCTGTGAAGCAGAAATTCTATGGGAAAAAAAATAAACGAACGCACGCGTTCGTTTATTTTTGAATAAAGGTTCGGAAATCAGAATCCGATAATTGTGCATGTTTACCAATCAACAATTTGATTCGCGCTTTTTGGCTATTGACGGTATTGCAAAAAATAATACCCATTTTTTCCAATTCCTTACCCCCACCTGGATACCCATAAACTGGTTCAGCGACTCCGTTAAAACAACGTGAGACCAGAATGATAGGAACATTTTGGTCTAACAAGAGTTGAATCGCTGGTAGTGTTGCAGGGGGCAAATTGCCTGCACCTAATGCTTCAATGACGATTCCATCGATATTCGTTTGTGTTAGAATATCAAAAAATTCACTTGTCATACCGGCGTAAGCTTTAATGATCGGCACTAATCCGTCCATTTCATTGACATCATAGCGTAATGTATCTAATGATTCCATCATAAATAAAATCCGATGTTTGGTGATAATTCCAATAGGGCCCAAGGTAGGTGTTCTAAAGGTTGCTACATTGGTCGTGTGTGTTTTGGTAACGTAACGTGCGGTATGGATTTCATCGTTTAAGACGACCATCACGCCTTTACCAAGTGATTCTTCTGATTCGGCAACACGTAGGGCATTGGCAAAATTGTACAGTCCATCGCTGCCGATTTCATTGCTAGAACGCATTGCACCAGTCAAAACGATGGGGAGCAGATCACCAATCGTCGTATCTAGAAAATAGGCTGTTTCTTCTAAGGTATCTGTTCCATGCGTGACGACAACGCTATCAAAACCTTCTGCTTTTGCTTGTTGGATCCGTTGTTTTAAGGCAATCATTTCGGTAAAGGTAATATGAGGACTAGGTACGTTTAAAAAATCTTCTACCGTGAGTGTAATGGTATCTGGGATAGATAACGTCGTATTTAATAAAGGATTGATCGCATCGGGCGAAACTCCCGTTGCATCTTCTTTCATCGCAATCGTACCACCTGTGTGTAAGACTAAAATTTGTTTCATTATATCGGCTCCTTTTTGGTCATCGTGTAAAAAGTATACGCAAGCCCTACTAGATATACAAGAGGGAATTTCATGAAAATAGAAAATTTACATAAAAGGATGTGAGGAAGATGATCTATATTGGCTGTACAGGTTTTGAAGAACACCAAACGCTCTCTCAAAAAAGTAAAACATCCTTAACGGAATATGCCAGCCATTTTCCGATCGTTGAATTAGATACCAGTTTTTATTTTATTCCAACAAAACAAGCAGTTGCAAAATGGTTGCGAGAAACTCCGGCTGCATTTCGGTTCATTTTAAAGGTTCCAGGTGTATTTACAACTCATCGCAAATTGGAAGCAGAGGAAAGTTTGCTCACGCTAGCAAAACGTTTTTTAGAACATATTGAACCGCTTAGACAATCGGGTCGACTATTTTGCTTATTAGCCCAATTTCCCGCCCGTTTTACGTGTACAAACGAACATGTTTTATACTTAGAAGAAATCAAAAAAATATTTGCTACACTGCCCTTGGCAATTGAATTTCGGCATCGAAGTTGGTATGATGAGCGTTATACTCAGCAAATGTACCGATTTATGTATGCCAATCAATTGTCTTTGGCGCTAGTCGATGAACCTAAAAAATTACCAACAACAATCCCACTAGATGCTACGATCACCAATCAAGAGTTTACTTTGTTACGTTTACACGGTCGTAATGATGCTGGTTGGATGCACACAGGAGTTGATGCACGAAAATTTCGGACGCTTTATCGCTATTCAGCAGAGGAATTACATGAATTTGCAGAATTGATTCGAGCATGTCAGCAAAAAACCAAAGAGATTGCAGTGATCTTTAATAATAATTCCGGTGGGGATGCTGCTGAGAATGCCAAGCAATTGATCCAACAATTACAAATTACCTATCAAGAATTAAATCCAACACAATTAGATTTATTTTAAAAGGAGGTTGAGCCGATGAAAACGATCAAAGCGATTTTTTTTGATATCGATGGCACACTATTAACTAGTCAAGGACATATTCGCCAGTCTACTCGTCAAGCCATTGAGACGGCTCAAAGTCAAGGGATCTTCTGCGGCGTTGCGACAGGACGAGCACCATTTGAGATCGAACGCTTGATTAAAGATTTACCAATCGATGTGTGTGTTAGTTATAATGGGTCATTGGTGGAAATGGCAGAAGTATCGATTTATGAACGAACCTTTTCGACAGAGCGCTTGGAAGAATTGGCAGTCTTTATGGCAAAACAAAAAAAACAGATCATCTTTGAAACAAAAACGCAGAAAATTGGCAGCTGGTCGATTCGTGTTGGACACAAACGTCCGTTTTCGACATGGATCCCACTTTTATCAAAATGGCTCCCATTAGAACAAACAGGACGTCTACTTTCTTATTTTAAAACAAAAAATGTTCCTAAAAAGATTCAACGCCTACTCTCAAGCCAAGAAAAAGTCTATCAATGTGTCGTCTTGACGACTACAAAAGAAGAAATTCGTTTACGACAACTGGACTATGTCGACGTATTGCGTTCCAATCCTTATTCGGTAGATATCGTTCCTAAAGATGGGAATAAAATTGTCGGTATTCAAATGTTTGGCCGATTTACCAATATTTCTTTGGAAGAAATTATGGTGTTTGGCGATCACGAAAATGATATGGGGATGTTGCAAGCTGCCGGGATTGGTGTAGCCATGGGCAATGCAAGTCCACGTGTGAAGGCTGTGGCGGATTATGTCACAAAATCAAATCAAGATGATGGGATTTGTGAAGCGATGGAACACTTTGGTTTATTACACACAAAACCGCTCCCTAATGGCTTATCTAGTCATTAAGGAGCGGTTTTTTTAGTCAAAAAACGTATAATAGAGATTGCGAATCGCAAGTTGTTCTTGTTCTTTATGGATACCAAACATAATACTCACTTCAGATGCACCTTGGTTGATCATTTCAAGATTGATTTGTTTACGAGCAAGTGCAGCTGTGCTTTCAGCAGTGATTCCCACGCGCTGGCGCATCCCTTCGCCGACTACGACGACCATTGAAAGATCGTGGGTGATCCGCAATTCATCAGGGTCGATATCATAAGCGATCTTACGCAGTAATTCTTCTTCTAAAATATCTGTCAGCTGATCAGCGCGCAAAATGATCGAAATATCATCGATACCAGAAGGCATGTGTTCATAATTCAATCCGAATGTTTCAAAGATCTTCAATACCCGCAATGTAAACCCAACTTCACGGTTCATCAAGTACTTACTGATATAGATCATACTAAATCCTTCATCACTTGCGATGCCAACTACTGGCTGGTGTGTAGTGTCACGTGAGTTCGTGATTTTGGTCCCAGGATGTGTAGGGTTATTGGTGTTTTTGATCACTACTGGAATATGTGCTTTAAACGAAGGCATTAGCGCTTCTTCATGAAAGACGCCAAACCCAGCATAGGCTAATTCGCGCATCTCGCGATAAGTCAGCTCATTGATTAATTCAGGTTGATGGACATAATTGGGATTTGCAGCAAATATCCCATCAACGTCGGTAAAGTTTTCATATAAATCGACTTTTAATCCAGCGGCAACAATCGCGCCGCTAACATCTGAACCACCACGAGAAAATGTGCAGATTTCTCCTTTTTTTGTGACGCCAAAAAAGCCGGGGATCACTAAAATTTCTTCCGCATTTTGCCATTTTGCAATCCGTTTATATGCTTCTGGGAGAATCTGAGCATTTTGTGGTTCTTCACTGACTAACATGCCCAACTCTTGTGGACTAACGTAACGCGCATTGACTTGTTGCGTGTTTAACACTGCTGCGATCAAGCGAGCATTATTGTTTTCGCCACTAGCCAACACACGATCATAAAAATAAGGTGTGTAGAATTCTTCGTGTAAAGTCAATTTGGTTAAATCTTGATGGATTTCATCTAAGACTGTTTGTGCTACATCAAAGAACGATCCGATTTCCACATAGCGCTGATAGATCGCCTCGACTAGTGTGTTCGTATCTTCTTTATTTAAAATCGCTTGATGTAGTGCAATCAATAGATCCGTTACTTTTGTATCTTCTTTTGTTCGTTTTCCGGGTGCTGAAACTACGATTGCGCGTCGTGTTTCATCGTCTTGAATAATCGCAACAACTTTTGCAACTTGTTGCGCAGAAGCTAGCGAGCTTCCACCAAATTTTGCTACTTTCATATCGTCCGTCCTTTGTTTTCAATCATTTTCATCTAGGGTACAGTTTTGAGCCTAATAAATCAATACTTTTCTTAAAATATTCCGAAGATTTGATGAGAAAAATCAGTAAATCAGAAAATGAATTTTTTTTTAAGTAGATTAGTGAACGAAGGGGTCCTTTATGGTATAATTTAATGTAGATGTCTTTATTTTGAAGAAATGCCTTTCTTCTCGTCCGATTATGGTTCGATTGTGTAATCATCGGACTTAAAGCGAAAGTTTGAAAATTGGAGGAACCGTGAATGGGAAAAAACGGAGTCGTCGGTTTGGTTGTGGTGATTCTAGTTATAGTCGCAGCTTTTTATTTAGTGGGCTATTTTATTAGAAAGAAAAATCAAGAAAAACTTGACGCACTAGAAAAACGTAAAGAAGTTTTATTTGATTTACCAGTCCTTGAAGAAATCGATGAAATCAAAAAAATGCATTTGGTTGGCCAAAGCCAAAATACATTTCGTGAGTGGAAACAAAAATGGACCGATCTTTCAACCACGTCATTTGCTGAACTGGAAAGTCAAATCTTTGAAGTTGAAAGCTTAAATGAATCATTGAAATTCTTTAAAGCTAAAGCAGCAGTCGAAGATGCTGAGCAAACGATGGATGCCATGGAAAAACAAGCTCAAGAGGTTCGTAAAGGATTAAAAGAATTACGCGAGACAGAAGAACGCAATTCAGTTGCGGTCCAAAATGCGCTAGATCTTTATGAAGAACTTAAAACAGAATTGCGCGAAGAGTCAGATAAATTTGAACCGGCATTTGCTGAATTGCAAAAACAAGCAAAAACAGTGGAAAGTGAATTTGCAAAATTTGTTATGTTAAACACTTCTGGTGATCCAGTTGAAGCGCGTGAAGTATTAGCAAATGCTGAAAAAGATACGTATGCGTTGGAAACAACAATGAAACGGATCCCTCCTTTAGCTGAAGAATTGAAAAAACAATTTCCAGATCAATTGGCAGATCTAAAATCCGGATACAAAAAGATGATCCAAGAAAACTATGTCTTCCCTGAAGATCATGTGTTGGCGGATATCGAGGCAATCGATCATAAAGTCCAAAACGAACTTGAAGCGTTACAAAAACTTTCTTTAGATGAAGTCGAGACAGCCTCTAAAGAAATCCATGATCAAATCGATGGTCTATATACGTTTATGGAAAAAGAATATGAAGCCAAAAAATACGTATTGCGTAATCGTAAAGTGCTTGCAGATTATATCAATCACTCGATTCGCAACAATCGTCAATTATTGATCGAACTCGATCACACAGCACAAAGTTATGCTTTAAATCATAACGAACTTGGTCAAGTAAGAGCGTTTCAATCTGAAATTGAAGAATTATCTCGTCGCAATGAAGGGCTAGCTCCACAAATCGAACATCACGAATTGCCATTCACTGAAGTTCAAGCCTTCTTGAAAGACGCATTCCAAATTTTAGATTCAATCGAAAATCAACAAGTTGCAATTGATGAGGGCATTCATGAATTGCGCGAAGGTGAGAAAGTAGCACAAGAGAAAATGGAACATTACGAATTTACATTACGTAATTTAAAACGTTTTGTCGAAAAGCAACGTTTACCAGGTTTACCAGGTGATTATTTAGAGTATTTCTTTACGGTCACAGATCGTGTAGAAGAATTGAATAAATCATTGAATAAAATCCGAATCGATATGGATCAAATCAATAAAATGATTACGATTTGTGATGAAGATATGATTGAATTAACAGACCGTACACATTCATTTGTTGATGCAGCAGCGTTAACGGAGCAAATGTTGCAATATGCTAATCGTTATCGTCATTCACATCCAGAAATCAAAGCAGCCATCGATCGTAGTTTAGATCTTTTCAAAGACGAATATCGTTATCAAGAAGCATTAGATAGTATTGGAACAGCTTTAGAACAAGTTGAACCTGGTGCATTTAAGCGAATTGAAGATTTTTACTTTGAACATCCAGATTTAGTATAATCAAAAAGTAGACACAGAAATTTTTCTGTGTCTACTTTTTTTCTAAGTAAGTGATGAGGGTTTAAAAAGAGTTAAATGAGATGACTTGAAAGAATGATCAAGGGGCCGTATAATGGATAAGAATTTCGAAAGTGAGGAAAAACAACTGTGATTTATTTTGATAATAGTGCAACAACGGCAATTGACCCCCAAGCACTCGATACGTACATAAAAACCAGCCAGCGAATTATGGGAAATCCTTCCAGTTTGCATGAACTAGGAAATCAAGCGAAACGGCTGTTAGAGCAAGCACGTAAGCAAATTGCCCTGTCACTAGGTGTGAAGGATAAAGAAATTTTCTTCACAAGTGGTGGAACTGAAGGGGATAACTGGGTGTTAAAAGGGACAGCACTAGAAAAGCGGGAATTTGGGAATCATTTGATTATTTCAAGTGTAGAACATCCAGCTGTCAAAGAGTCAGCAAAACAGTTGGCACAATTAGGTTTTGAAATTAGTGAAGTTCCTGTAGATGAATATGGTATTGTCCAAGTGGCAGCCTTAAAACGTTTGATTCGAAAAGAAACCATCTTGGTCTCTGTCATGGCAGTCAATAATGAAGTTGGTGCGATCCAGCCGATTCAAGCAATTAGTGAAGTGCTAATGGCCTATCCAAAAATCCATTTTCATGTGGATGCAGTTCAGGCGATCACTAAATTAAGTCAAGCGCAATGGTTGACTGAACGAGTTGATTTTGCAACGTTCTCAGCGCATAAATTTCATGGGCCTAAAGGTGTAGGATTTATCTTTTGGCGTGAAGGCCGCAAATTAGCTGCTTTACTTAGTGGTGGTGGGCAAGAGAAGAATTACCGTAGCAGTACAGAAAATGTCCCAGCTATCGTTTCAATGGCACGCGCATTACGTTTGTCAAATGAACGTGCGCTGATGAAGACGCAGCAACTGCCGCGTTTAAAAGCTGCTTTGATTTCCGCACTGGCGCCATACCATAAAGTAACGATTTTTTCAGAAGGTGCTGATTATGCAGATCATATTTTATGCTTTGCAATTCGCGGGATTCGAGGCGAAGTACTAGTCCACGCATTAGAAGAAAAACAAATCTTCATTTCGACGACGAGTGCATGTTCAAGTCGCAATAAATTGACAAGTAGTACTCTTTACGCAATGGGAGTTGAAGAATCATTGGCGACGTGTGCAGTTCGAATCAGTTTGGATGAACAAAATACGATGGCAGAAGTCGAGCAGTTTATGATTATTTTTAATCAAATCTATCAAAAATTTTTAAAAGTAGGATAAGGAGTGTCCACGTGAGATATACAGAAATTATGGTGCGATATGGGGAACTTTCCACTAAAGGAAAGAACCGTCGTAAGTTTATTATGAAATTGGCTGAAAATGTACGTCAAACATTAGGTGCATTCCCTAACGTCAAAATCAATGCTGAACGTGATCGAATGCATTTATTATTAAATGGAGAAGATAGCGCACAGATCATTCCCAAACTGGAGAAAGTATTTGGGATCCAAAATTTTTCACCAAGTATCCGTGTGGAAAAAAACAGTGCTGAGATTGTAGCAATGGCGCAAACAATGATGCAAGAACGCTATACAGGCAAAGAAAGTTTCAAAGTTACTGCTAAACGTAGTGATCACAGTTTTGAAAAAAATAGTGGTGAATTGAATGTATTAGTAGGAAATGCAATTATCGATCTATTCCCAGACATTGATGTACAAATGAAGCAACCAGATATTAATTTGCGAGTGGAAATTCGACTTGATGGTGCGTATTTATCTTGTGAAACGATCAAAGGTGCAGGTGGCTTACCTGTTGGTACGTCTGGTAAGGGAATGTTGATGTTATCAGGTGGGATTGATTCCCCTGTTGCAGGATATTTAGCCATGAAGCGTGGGGTCTTATTAGAAGCTGTCCATTTTGCTAGCCCACCTTATACAAGTGAGCAAGCATTACGTAAAGCCAAAGATTTGACCAAAAAATTGACCCCTTATGGTGGAGCGATCTCGTTTATCGAAGTTCCGTTTACCGAAATTCAAGAAGAAATCAAACGCTGTATTCCCCAAGCTTACTGGATGACGATTACACGTCGGATGATGTTGCGTTTAACAGATGCAATTCGTGAGATGCAAAAAGGATTAGTGATTATCAATGGTGAATCACTCGGGCAAGTCGCTTCACAAACATTACAAAGTATGGTAGCCATCAATGAAGTCACGCATACACCAATCGTACGTCCAGTGGCAACGATGGATAAATTAGAAATCATTGAGATTGCACAAGCAATCGATACGTTTGAAATTGCGATTCAGCCTTTTGAAGATTGCTGTACGATTTTTGCGCCACCACAGCCTAAAACGCGTCCACAACTAGATAAAGTGCAAAAGTATGAAGCGCGTATCGACGTTGCTGGTTTAATGGAGCGTGCCTTAGCACATCTTAAGTTTGAAGAGATTTTGGTTGAAGCAAAAGATGCACCTTTAGAATTTGATGAATTATTATAAAAAAAGGAGTGTGACAGAAGTCTGTTACACTCCTTTTTTATTTCGTGAAAATTTGCACTTTAGCGTGAACCATGATACACTTATATGTGAAAAGATTAACAAGAGGTGAGAGCATTGGGAAAAGAATTACACAAAAAATTGCCAAAAGCGACAGCGAAACGATTGCCTTTATACTTACGCTATTTAAATATGCTTGATGAATCAGGAATTGGTCGAATTAAGTCGAAAGATTTTGCACAAATCACGCAAATTCCTTCTGCTACGATACGTCGTGATTTTTCTTATGTAGGTGAGCTTGGGCGTAGTGGATATGGGTATGATGTTCCTTATTTAGTTGAAGTATTTACTGATTTGTTAGAAAGCGATCAGAAAAAACGAATCGCTTTGATCGGATTTGGAAACTTAGGAAAAGCATTAGCCAATAATAATTTCCGACGCAATGAGAATTTACAAATTGTTTGTGTCTTTGATAATGACCCAAATTTGATTGGCCAAACGATTTCAGGCTATTATGTGCATGGTATGGATGAATTAAAAGACGTCATCGAACAAGAACAGATCACGATTGCGATTTCGACTGTACCAAGTCAATATTCACAAGCAGCAATCGATCAAATCGTCGATGCGGGGATTACAGCGATTTTGAACTTTGCTCCAGACCGTGTGAAGGTCCCAAAACGTATCCACATTCAATATATCGATTTAACGACTGAATTACAAACCTTGATTTTCTTTGATTCTATGATGAACCAAAAAGAAAAAATTAAAGCAGAATGATTGTTTTTTTATCTTTATCTACCGTATACTGAATATGTAGTCAAAGATAAAAGGAGTGGAATCAATGTTTATTACACGAAAAGGGGAAACAGTCGAAGTACCTGGTAGACAACCAGAAGTAAACGAAAAAGCCCCAGAATTTCAATTATATGATGCAAATGACCAAGTAGTTAGCTTGTCAACACTAGCAGGACAACCTGTGATTATTAGCGTGATTCCCGATATAAATACCCGTGTGTGTGCTTTACAAACTAAACGTTTTAATGAAGAAGCGAGTCGTCTAGATCATGTTCACTTTTTGACGATTTCTATCAATACAAAAGAGGAACAAGCTACTTGGTGTGGCCAAGAAGGTGTAGAGATGACGATGTTGCATGATCCAGAAAAAACATTCAATGAAGGATATCATCTTTTGATGCCCTCATTAGGGTTATATGCTCGTGCTATTTTTGTTTTGGATCAAGATGGCATTATTCGTCATCGTGAAATCGTTTCGGAAATGAGTAATGAACCAGATTATGAACAAGCATTATCTGTTGCAAAGGCTTTACGTGATTGACTTTTGAGAAACGACTGTGTAAAATGTAGTCAAACGAGGAACAAGAGGAGTATGTTAAAGCCAGTGTCTATAGAAAGAAAACCCTAAGGCTGAGAGGTTTTTGTCACGCTTAACAGAAGGTAGCTTGTGAGTTGTATTTCTGAAGTTAGAGTAAGAAATATCGGGTCGTGTCCGTTATTACACGTCATGAAAGTGGCAGAAATCTCTGCAATTTAGGTGGTACCGCGTAATTTACGTCCTAATGTGTCAAGCACATTAGGACTTTTTTTTATGGAAAAATAAGGAGGAACAATATGACAGACAATCAATTATCAAGCAAGTATCAACCACAAGATGTCGAACGTGGCCGCTATGCATCTTGGCTTGAACAAGATCTATTTAAACCAAGCGGGGATAAAAAGGCGAAACCTTACTCGATCGTAATCCCGCCACCAAACGTAACAGGAAAATTACATTTAGGTCATGCTTGGGATACGACACTACAAGACATGATTATCAGACAAAAGCGGATGCAAGGATTCGATACGTTATGGCTACCAGGTATGGATCATGCAGGGATCGCGACACAAGCAAAGGTAGAAGAAAAGTTACGTGAACAAGGGATTTCGCGTTATGATCTTGGCCGTGAAAAATTTGTAGATCAAGTATGGGAATGGAAAGAAGAATATGCTGGTCATATTCGTGAACAATGGGCAAAACTAGGCCTTTCACTAGACTACAGTCGTGAACGATTTACTTTAGATGATGGATTATCTGATGCTGTGCGTAAAGTATTTGTGAAACTTTACGAAAAAGAATTGATTTATCGTGGAGAATATATCATCAACTGGGACCCACAAGCGCGGACAGCGTTATCCGATATCGAAGTGATCCACAAAGATATTGAAGGTGCCTTTTATCATATGAGCTACGTGTTAGCTGATGGTTCTGGGCAAGTGGAGATTGCGACGACTCGTCCTGAAACGCTACTTGGAGATACAGCGATTGCCGTACATCCTGAAGATGAACGCTATCAAGCATTAATCGGCAAGCATGTTGTATTGCCTTTGATCAATAAGGAAATCCCGATTATTGCCGATGAATACGTCGATATGGAATTTGGAACAGGAGTTGTTAAAATTACACCGGCCCACGATCCAAATGACTTTGAGGTCGGCAACCGTCATGATTTACCACGTGTAAATGTGATGAATGATGATGCTACGATGAACGAATTAGCAGGAAAATACGCTGGAATGGATCGTTTTGCTGCACGTAAACAGATCGTGAAAGATCTAGAAGCAGCCGGTCGTTTAGTTCGCATTGAAAAAATGATGCACAGTGTCGGTCACTCTGAACGTACTGGTGTTGTTGTTGAGCCTCGTTTATCCACTCAATGGTTTGTGAAAATGGAACCTTTAGCCAAACGTGCGATGGAGAATCAAACAACAGAAGATGCAGTCGAATTTTTCCCGCCACGCTTTAATCAAACATTCCTACGTTGGATGGAAAATGTCCACGATTGGGTGATCTCACGTCAATTATGGTGGGGCCACCGTATCCCTGCTTGGTATCATAATGAAACCGGCGAAATCTATGTCGGGATGCAAGCACCAGAAGATGTTGAAAATTGGCACCAAGACAACGATGTACTTGATACTTGGTTTAGTTCTGCTTTATGGCCATTTTCAACAATGGGTTGGCCAGATGAAAATGCGGAAGATTTTAAACGTTACTTCCCGACGAATACTTTAGTGACTGGTTACGACATTATTTTCTTCTGGGTGAGTCGAATGATTTTCCAAAGTTTAGAATTTACGAATGAACGTCCATTTAATAATGTGTTGATCCATGGATTGATCCGTGATGAACAAGGACGTAAAATGAGTAAATCACTCGGCAATGGGATCGATCCAATGGAAGTCATTGAAAAATATGGTGCCGATGCATTGCGTTGGTTCTTGTCGAATGGTTCAGCGCCAGGACAAGATGTTCGTTTTAGTTATGAAAAAATGGATGCAGCTTGGAACTTTATCAATAAGATTTGGAATGCTTCACGTTTTGTCTTGATGAATTCAGAAGGCAAAACGCTAGCAGATCTATCGATCGAAGGCGAAAAATCAGTAGCCGATCGCTGGATCTTATCTCGGTTGAATGAAACGATTGGGAAAGTCACGGAATTATTTGATCGCTTTGAATTTGGTGAAGCTGGTCGTCAATTGTATAATTTCATCTGGGATGATTTTTGTGATTGGTATATCGAAATGAGTAAAGAGACGCTTTACGGGGAAGATGAGCAAGCAAAAGCGATGAACCAAGCTGTTTTGGTTTATACACTAGATCAAATCTTACGCTTATTGCATCCAATCATGCCGTTTGTTACAGAAGAAATCTGGTCAAAACTACCGCATGAAGGAACTTCTTTGGTTGTGGCTGCTTATCCGATTGAAAATTCCGCTTTTGATGATCCTCAGGCAGTTAAAGGAATGGAAGTACTAAGTGAGTTGATTCGTTCAGTCCGCAACATTCGTGCTGAAGTGAATACACCATTATCTAAACCGATTACGTTACTGATCCAAACGTCTGATGAAGAGATCAACACGTTCTTAACAACAAATAAAAACTATATTGAACGGTTCTGTAATCCAGAAGAACTGATCATCTCAAGTACACTAGATGCACCAGAACTTGCGATGTCAGCTGTATTGACAGGGGCTACGATTTACTTGCCATTAGCTGGATTAATCAATGTCGAAGAAGAAATCGCGCGTTTGGAAAAAGAGCTAGACAAATGGCAAAAAGAAGTAAAACGCGTCCAAGGTAAACTAGCTAATGAACGTTTTGTCTCAAGTGCACCAGAGGCAGTCGTTGCTCAAGAAAAAGCCAAAGAGATCGACTACTTAGAAAAACAACAAGCTGTAACAGATCGTATCGCACAATTACGCAGTTTATAATTCTTTGAAAGTTTAAAAGATGACAGCACTTGCTCTGTCATCTTTTTGCTTTATCACTGATGGAGGGCACAATCATGTATACAACAGTAGAAGATGCTATTGAATGGATTCATAGCCGTAAGAAATTTGGAACCAGACCAGGATTAAGTCGTATCGAGCGCTTGCTTTTATTGTGCGGACAACCACAAGAAACCTTTCCAACGATCCATGTTGCTGGAACGAATGGAAAAGGCTCAACAGTCAGTTTTTTACGTGCATTATTGGCAGAACAAGGCCTCGATGTCGGAACATTTACCTCTCCTTATATCGAGCGATTCCATGAACGTATCCAGATCAATCAAACATTTATCTCAGACAAGGATTTGCTTGAGCTTATTAACCAAATCGTGCCAATCGTTGACACGCTCGATCAAGATCCAGCTTTAGAAGGGATCACAGAATTCGAAATTTTGACAGCATGTGCGTTCTTATATTTTGCCAAGCAACAAGTAGATGTAGCTGTGATTGAAGTTGGGTTAGGTGGATTGTACGATTCCACAAATGTCATCACGCCGCGTGTTAGTGTCATCACTACGATCGGGATGGATCATATGGACATTCTAGGCAATACGCTTGAAGAGATCGCCTATCAAAAAGGTGGAATCATAAAATCAAATGTTCCAGTTATTATTGGCAATGTAGTCGAACCGGCTTTGTCTGTTTTAAAACAAATAGCCACTGAAAAAAAAGCACCACTGAGTTGTTATGGTGAAGAATTTACCCCCGTATATGAACACGCTGATCGTCAATGGGGGGAATGGTGGACGTTTGAGTATGAACAGGGGCGAATGAAAGAGCTCTACATTCCATTAATGGGCCGACACCAAATTGAAAATGCGAGTGTTGCGTTAGCTGCCTTTTTAACGTATTGTCAACAAATGAAGTTAAACCCTCGTGAAAAAGAGATTCGCCGAGGTTTAAAAAACGCTTATTGGCCAGCTAGAATGGAGCGATTAAGTACACAACCGCTGATTGTTGTGGATGGCGCACATAATGAACATGCTATGGCTCGGCTAGTTGAAAACAGTCAAAAAGAATTTCCGGCACATAAAATCTATGTCCTATTTTCTGCTTTAGAAACGAAACCAGTCGATGCCATGATTGATCAATTGTTGGAGATTCCAAATAGTGAAATTTTATTGACGACATTTGACTTTCCAAAAGCCTTGACTTTAAAAGAGAGCCTATGTGATCGCGCACCAAAACGCTTGTCTTTGGTTTCGCTATGGCAAGTTGGATTAGGTGAATTATTAGAAAAAATGCAAGAAGATGATTTGTTATTGATCACAGGATCGCTTTATTTTGTGGCTGAAGTTCGGGCATTTATTCTAACCTTGATGGAGGAAGAGCATGACTAAATTGAAAGTAATTATTTTTGATATGGATGGTCTATTGATCGATTCGGAGCAAGTCTATTATGCAGGTAGTCAAAAAATCGCGGATCAGTATCAATTTGACTATACGAAAGAAACTTATCTAAATGGCTTAGGCATGTCTGATGAGGATTTGTATCGTTGGTACCATGAACAATACGATGAATTACATGGAAAAGAATTAGTAGAACGTTTCATCACGGAAAGTTATGACTGTTGTTTAGAGATGTTTGAACAAGGCGATGGGAAATTAAAAGCAGGGGTAATCGAATTGTTAGACTTTTGCCATGATCGAAAAATCAAAACGTGTGTTGCATCCAGCAATACACGGGGATTGGTCGAAAAGCTGTTGCAAAAACAAGGAATACTGGAACGTTTTGATGCAATTTTTACGGCAGACGATGTCGCACAAGCAAAACCTGATCCGGCATTATTTTTAGCTGCAAAAGAGTATTTTCAAACAGATGTCAGTGAGATGTTGGTATTAGAAGATTCCCATAATGGGATCTTAGCAGCCAACCAAGCACAGATGGCTGTCATTATGATTCCAGATCTCTTGCCACCTACTGTGGAGATGCAAATGGAAGCTGTTTTGGCGAGTCTATTAGATGTTCCAGAATATTTAGCTGAACATCACCTGATTTAACGTACACCACAGATTGATTCTGTGGTTTTTTGCGTATTTATCAGTAAAGAGGTGAAAAAAATGGAACAAGTACTCCATATGCTCCCGCGTGAACGATTAGTCTTATGTGGGGAAGTCCAGTTGACCAATGCAGAATTATTCGCGATTATTTTTAGAAGTGGGAACAAACAAGCTTCAGTCGACGAAATCGTCACGGCATTAATCGAACGATTTCCCACCATGTATGCTTTACGTAATGCTACATTATCTGAATTACAGTCGGTTAAAGGAATCGGTGCTGTTCGTGCTATCGAATTAAAAGCAATCATCGAATTGGGCAGACGGATACACCAAACTGCACAAGTCACGTTTGGAAAGATCACATCAAGTTATGCGATTGCTACAGCATTGATCGAAGAAATGCGAGATCTACGACAAGAACACTTAGTTTGTCTTTATTTGACGACAAAAAATGAAGTGATTGCCAAAGAAACGATCTTTATCGGTTCGTTGAATCAGTCGATTGCACATCCGCGAGAAATTTTTAAAGGTGCTGTCCGTCATAGTGCTGCACGTATCTTATTAGCACATAATCATCCAAGTGGGGATCCACATCCTTCAACGCAAGATGATGAATTTACAAAGCGTATGAAAAAATGTGGGGTATTGATGGGAATCGAACTTTTAGATCATATTATTATTGGAGATCATACGTATTTTAGTTTGAAAGAAGAAGGGATCATTTAGTGCGAATCATTGAAATCCTATTGCAAAAAAACGAATACACGTGTAATATACTAGGTGTAATTTGTTTGCACAAGATATGAAAGCAAGGGTTGTCAGGCCTCTGTCTTACACGAGCAATTTACGCTAATTTTATGCTTTTGCATGAGGAGGTTATTTACATGGAACAAGGTACAGTAAAATGGTTTAATGCAGAAAAAGGTTTTGGTTTTATTACGCGTGAAGACGGTAGCGATGTATTCGTTCACTTTTCAGCAATCCAAAGCGATGGATTTAAAACACTTGAAGAAGGTCAAACTGTAACATTTGACGTTGAAGAATCAGATCGTGGTCCTCAAGCAGCAAATGTTACTAAAGCATAGATCATTGTAGCAAAAAAGCTCATTTCATTATTGAAATGAGCTTTTTTAATTATGCTTTTAATTCGTCTGGGGTCATAATCATCCCTAGGATCATTGGATGACGTTCGGTCTGTTCAAATAAGAACGGTTGTAATGCCGAAGCCATCGCTTCTTTTAATTTATGCTCTGTGCAATCAGCTTGACGTAGCGCTTCACGTAGAGCGCGGAATAAAATCGTTTGGCCTTCATTGATCATTTCACCTGATTCACGCATATAGACAAATCCACGAGATAAAATTTCAGGTCCAGCTAAAATTTCTTTTTTCGCAATATCGACAGTTGCAACGGCTAAAACCAATCCTTCTTCAGAGAGGATGCGGCGATCGCGTAACACAACATTTCCGATATCTCCGATACCATTTCCATCGACATAAACATCGCTTGCGTTAAAGTGACCAGCAAGGCGTGCACTATCTGCCGTCAAAGCAAGCATGTCGCCATTTTCCATAATAAAACAATTTTCTTTTGGGACACCAGTTGCTTGGGCTAACTTGGTGTGGATTTTTAACATTCTAAATTCTCCATGAACGGGCATAAAGAATTTAGGTTTCATTAAGCGCAACATCAATTTTTGCTCTTCTTGACCACCGTGACCTGAAGTATGGATGTTGTTTAGCTTTCCATGGATCACATGTGCTCCTGATTCAAGCAATAAGTTGATCAAATGATTCACACTTGTTGTATTTCCAGGAATAGGTGAACTTGAAAAGATGACCGTATCATCTGGATGAATTTGGATCTGACGATGCGTACCATTGGCGATACGACTAAGTGCAGCCATTGGTTCACCTTGAGATCCGGTACAAAGGATCATCGTTTCATTTGCAGGTAAACGATTGAGTTCGTGTGCATCAACAAACGTGCCTTTAGGGACATTGATATAGCCTAAACGTTGCCCATTGACGATAGCATTTTCCATACTACGACCAAAGACAGCGATTTTACGGCCTGTCGCAACGGCCGCATCAGCAGCTTGTTGCAAGCGAAAGATATTCGAGGCAAAACTGGCAAAGATAATACGACCTTCAACTTTTTCAAAAATCTTGATGATCGAAGAACCGATTGTTTTTTCAGATTTTGTAAAGGTTGGAATCTCAGCATTGGTACTATCTGAAAGTAAACACAACACGCCTTCTTCACCGATACGCGCCATTTTGTGCAAGTTTGCTGGCTCGCCCACAGGTGTAAAATCGAATTTAAAGTCACCTGTTGCGACGATATTTCCAGAAGGTGTTTTGACAACGACACCTAAAGCGTCAGGAATACTATGTGTCGTTCTAAAGAAACTAACTGAAGTTTTTCTAAAACGAATCACAGTATCTTCATTGATCTCGTGTAACGTTGCATCACGCAACAAGCCATGTTCGTCTAATTTATTGGTGATCAAAGCCAAAGCAAGTGGCCCAGCATAAATCGGGATATTGGCTTGACGTAATAGAAAAGGGATTCCACCGATATGATCTTCATGACCGTGAGTGATCACCAATCCTTTTACTTTTTGGATATTTTGTACGATATAACTATAATCCGAAATAACATAATCGATTCCTAGAAGCTCGTCTTCTGGAAATTTGATCCCTGCATCGATAATGATAATTTCATCTTGAAATTGAACCCCATAGCAGTTCTTCCCAATCTCACCTAGTCCACCGATACCAAATACGCCAGTCTCATTATTTTTTAGTGAGACTTTCATTTTAAAACTCCTTAAGTTGGAAATCAGTGTTTTCTTTTTCGTATTCTAAATGATTGCCATCTAGTAATTGTACGAATTCGATGTTGTATGGGGTATTTTCTTCAACAAGTTGACGTGCGATAACGTCTGAATCTGCTTCGATATAAAGCGTTTGTGTTTGCTCTCTCTTTGGGTTTCTTTCTTTTGTCTCTTGGTAATAAACTTTATAAATCATAATATGAACTCCTTTATCTGCGTCATGCAGTTGTTTAATTTGGGGACGTGATTTAGTCAACACAAAATAAGGTCTAAGGGACCTAGAATTTACACGATACTTGTTTTAAACACGGATGTCTAAAACAAGAGAAAGCCTTGTCTTCGCCTTCATATTGTTTGCTAAATTCGTTCAACCGGATACTAGGATAAGTTTATCCTATACGTATCCATATTTTAGCATAAAAAGAAAAATAAGTATAGAAAGCAACTAAACTCTTTGGTCTAGCTCAAAGTTTTCTTTCAAAAATGACTGTGCTATAGTAAGAAGGAACTGTTATAAAGGAGGGAATTCGTAGTGAAAGTCATGTGGCGCTACACGAAAGCGTACAAAGGATTGTTAGGTGTGAACTTCATTTGTGCGTTTGGGTTTATTTTGATCGAATTAGGATTACCCACACTACTTGCGCAAATGATCGACGTCGGTTTACGACAAAATGATTTTGCGTATGTCCAGAAAATGGGTTGGTGGATGTTGGGGATTGTGATTGTTGGAGTATGTATGAATATTGGATTAGGAATCTCGACAGCAAGAATCACATCCAATATTACAGCAGATATTCGTAATGAATTGTTTCAAAAAACGCAAACCTATTCACATTATGAATACGAGCGTTTTGGAGTATCCTCATTGATTACGCGAGTGACCAATGATGCCTATCAAATCATGTTGTTCTTGCAAAGTACGTTAAGAATGGGTTTAGTTACACCGATCATGTTTATTTCTAGTTTGGTACTTGTTTTTAAAACGAGTGCTTCATTGGGCTGGTATGTTTTTGGAGCATTGCCCTTTTTATTAGTTGGGATTGTGATCATTGCGAAGATCTCAGATCCTTTATCTGTTAAGCAGCAAAAAAACTTAGATAAAGTCAATGCGACACTGCGTGAGACACTATCTGGGTTGCGTGTGATCCGTGCGTTCGTCAATGAACCTTTTGAAGAAAAGCGATTTGCTGCGATCAATCAAGAATACACACAAAGTTCTAAGCGTTTATTTCGGATTATGGCAATCACGCAACCAGCGTTTTTCTTTTTATTTAATACGGTGATGGTCTTGATTATTTGGCAAGGAAGTATTCAAATCAATGCGGGCGATTTAGAAGTCGGAAATCTAATCGCATTTATTGAGTATATTTTTCATGCACTATTTTCATTTATGCTCTTTGCGACCGTGTTTATGATGTATCCTAGAGCAGCTGTTTCTGCTAACCGAATCGAAGAAGCCCTACAGGCGACACCGACGATTCAAAGTCCTGAAAATGGGATTAAAGAGACAACAACTAAAGGAGAGATCGCTTTTGAACGCGTGACGTTTGCGTATCCAGGAGACAGTGAATCGCCAGTGATCAGAGATGTATCGTTTGACGCACATCCAGGACAAACAGTAGCTTTTATCGGCAGTACCGGAAGTGGAAAATCGACATTGATTCAATTATTGCCACGCTTTTTTGATCCGACCCATGGGAAAGTCTTGATTGATGGCTATGAAACATCTGCTTATGATTTAGCTTACTTGCGTCAAAAAATCGGCTATATTCCACAAAAAGCGTTACTGTTTACTGGAACGATTGCAGAAAACTTGCGTTACGGTAAATCAGATGCTACTGACGACGAAATCTATCGTGCGTTAGAGATCGCGCAGGCCACCGAATTTGTTTCACGTTTACCTGAAGGGATCGATACAAAAATTTCTGAAGGTGGCTCGAATCTATCTGGCGGACAAAAACAACGTTTGGCGATCGCCCGGGCAGTTATTCGTCAACCAGAAATCTATATTTTTGACGATAGTTTTTCAGCATTAGATTATAAAACAGATGCGGCCTTACGTGAAGCGTTACGACCAGTCACAACAGATGCGACGGTCTTGATCGTAGCTCAACGTGTGGGAACGATTCGTCAAGCAGATCAAATCATCGTTTTGAATGAAGGAAATGTTGTAGGTATCGGCACACATGAAGAATTATTGGCTTCATGTTCGATTTATTACGATATTGCATCCTCACAATTAAGCGAGGAGGAATTACGCAAATGAAACAATTAACAGCACTTTTTCGCATTACGGCTTATTTAAAGCCTTACAAGATTCGATTTTTTATCGTCTTGTTGTTGACGTTTGCTAGTGCAGCGTTTAATGGGATCTTACCTTACGTGATCGGATTGCCTACTACGAAAATCGCTCAAGATTTGACCAAAGGAAATCCTGTCGATTTTGCTTATATCAAACAAACCTTATTTTGGATTTTAGTTGTTGGCTTTTCTTATGGGATTTGTCAATTATTAGCCGGTGTGATGATGACCAATGTCGTGCAATCGACGATGCGAGATTTACGTCATGATATCGAACAAAAAATCAATCGGTTACCTATGTCTTATTTTGATAGTCAAAAGCAAGGAGATATCTTATCTCGTGTGACCAACGACGTCGATGCTTTAAGTGGTGCGATGCAACAAGCGTTGATTGGGATATTTTCAGCGATTTTAAGTATTGTGTTTGCAGTAGCGTTGATGTTTTATATCAATGTCTTTATGGCAATCGTCAGTTTGATTATGATTCCGGTTTCGTATTTTATTTCGCGATTTATTGTTAAAAAATCACAAGTCTATTTCAATCGAATGCAAAATGCGCTAGGATCCATGAATGGTTTTGTCCAAGAAAATATGACGGGCTTTAGCGTCTTAAAAATGTATGGACGTGAACAAGAAACAGTCACAGAGTTCCATGAAGTCAATGGGAAATTACGGCAATTTGGGTTTAAAGCAACCGTAATCTCGGGCTTGATGATGCCTTTTGTGCAACTGACTTCTTATTTGACTTATGTCGTAATGGCAGTATTGGGAATGTATTATGTCATCGCTGGCGTATTGGTCGTCGGACAATTACAAGCGTTTATCCAATATATTTGGCAAGTCAGTCAGCCTCTAGGCAATATCACACAATTGTCTGCATTGTTACAAAGTGCTTCGGCAGCGTCAAAACGCGTATTTGGCTTTTTAGATGAAGTGGAAGAATCTACAGCTGGTGAAGACAATCAGTTGCCTCAAACAATTACTGGAGCTGTTAGTTTTGAAGATGTTTCGTTTTCCTATCATCCTGACAAACCATTGATCAAACATTTCAATCTAGAGGTTAAAGCCGGACAAACAGTAGCGATCGTCGGACCTACAGGTGCTGGGAAAACAACATTGATCAATTTATTGATGCGTTTTTATGATGTTGACTCAGGTGCAATCAAGATCGATGGTGTCGATACGAAGACTGTTTCAAGGCAAGCTGTCAGACAACAATTTGGAATGGTCTTACAAGATGCTTGGTTGTATGAAGGGACAATTGCAGATAACATTCGTTTTGGCCGTCTTGATGCATCCGATTATGAAATTGTAGACGCGGCCAAGGCAGCCAATGTCGATCATTTTATTCGTACGATGCCAAATGGCTATGAAATGGTCATCAACGCTGAAGGAGAAAATGTTTCTTTAGGCCAAAAACAATTGCTCACGATTGCTAGAGCGATTTTAGCAGATCCCAAAATCTTGATTTTAGACGAAGCGACGAGTTCAGTCGATACGCGTTTAGAGCAACTGATCCAACGTGCGATGGAAAAAATCATGACAGGGAGAACGAGTTTTGTGATTGCCCATCGCTTGTCAACGATTCGAGAAGCTGATTTGATTTTAGTATTAGATCAAGGGTCCATTGTCGAACAAGGAACTCATGAAAGCTTGTTGGCTAAAGGAGGATTTTATAGCAATCTTTACAATAGTCAATTTGCAGAAGAATAGAAAGCGAGGAAATCAAATGAGTTTTATTGCAGAAGGAGCGATCGTCGTAGGTGATGTGACGTTAGGCGAGCACAGTAGCGTATGGTTTCACAGCGTACTTCGTGGTGACGTGGCACCAATTGTGATCAAAGATCGTTCGAATATCCAAGATGGAACGATTATCCATGTCGGATATGATCAGCCTACAATTGTAGAAGAAGACGTCACGATCGGCCATCAATGCATGCTCCATGGATGTCATATCAAACGTGGCGCATTGATTGGGATGAGTTCGATCATCTTAGATGGTGCTGTAATTGGGGAAAATAGCTTGATCGGCGCAGGTTCTTTAGTGACAAAAGGGACCGTTATTCCTGAAAATTCACTCGCATTTGGTCGTCCAGCAAAAGTCATTCGCCCACTGACAAAAGAAGAGATTCAGGCAAATCACGAAAACACAGCGCATTATGTGACATTAGCCAAAGAATTTCAATCGGGCCGTTATATTAAACAAACGTAAAAAAGAGGGGGATGACAGATTTCTGTCATCCCCCTAAAAAAGGAATACATGATGTGTTCGCAATCACGCTTTCAAAAACAAGCCGAATCATTACTGAAATAGGGGAACCTATTGTCGGAAATGGTTCGGCTTGTTTTAGAGTTGCGCAGCTGTCACAGCCTCTTTTTATTTTTTATTTACTAAAATTTCATCGATCAGACCATATTCTTTCGCTTCAGTAGCGGTCATGAAATTATCGCGGTCAGTATCTTTTTCAATGACTTCGATTGGTTGGCCTGTGCGTTCAGCTAAAATGCTGTTTAAGCGTTCGCGTGTTTTTAAAATGTGGCGTGCTGCAATTTCGATCTCAGTTGCTTGACCTTGAGCGCCACCTAATGGTTGGTGGATCATAATTTCAGCATTTGGCAAAGCAAAACGTTTGCCTTTTGTACCTGCCGTTAATAAGAAGCTCCCCATTGACGCAGCCATTCCCATTACAATGGTTTGCACATCTGCTTTTACAAAGTTCATCGTATCGTAAATCGCAAGGCCTGCGGTAACACTACCACCAGGAGAGTTGATATACAAGTAGATGTCTTTTTCAGAATCTTGTGCATCTAAAAATAGTAACTGTGAAATAATAGAGTTGGCTAAGTCATCTGTTACTTGTCCACTTAACATGATGATTCGGTCTTTTAATAGACGTGAGTAAATGTCATAAGCGCGTTCGCCTCTTGATGATTGTTCAATAACTGTAGGGATTAAATTCATTGAAAAATCCTCCTTTAATAGAATGAAATTAGTTTAACACAAATTAGGGTGAAAACCTAAGAGTAAGTATACACACAAGGTCAATAAAGGTCAAATGAAAAAACCTGCGTAAACTTCGTGTCAAATTCCTAAAAAAATGCTAGAATAAGAAGAGAAGTTGAGGAGGATTTGTAGATGATAGCTTTTATTATGGGAATTATCGGCGTGTTCGTAGGTGCAGGGATCGTCACATTTACCTTTAATTTACGAATCCGTTACGATGAGCGTAAAGAAAAACGTCAACGCGAGCTTGACCATCGAATTCGCGAAATCGAAACATTAGTCTTATTAAATAAAAAAATCAATGAGATTTTAGAAAAACGTATGGTAATGATGGATAAATATCTTAGTTTTGATGCGTTTGACGATTGCTATATTTCAGTTGATGATTATATTTACTTGCAGTCATTTACAGCACAAAACAGTTTTTATTTACCAAATTATTTTGTTGAAGAATTTTTCAAAAAGATTGCAACGCGTAAAGTTGTATTATCGCCTGAAGAAACCGTTCAATATGGTGGATATGCATTTAAAGGTGGCCGAATGTTGATGGAAAGTTTTTCTGATGAGATCAAAGAAATGATCTACGAACGAAAAAATCAAGTACAACAAATGACGGATCAACCGTATACGTATTTTTCAAAACCATTATAGTCGATTCGTTTAAGGCTGATCTGTACATGTGCAGATCAGCTTTATTCGTTTCTAAAAACGAGAAAAGGAAGAAGCATGTGGAGAAAGTTATAGTGATCGCTGGTCCGACAGCCGTCGGAAAAACAGCACTTAGTATTCAACTAGCACGAGCGTTAAATGGTGAAATCATTAGTGGCGATTCGATGCAAGTATATCGTAAATTAGATATTGGGACAGCTAAAGTAACACCAGAAGAAATGGATGGAGTGCCACATTATTTGATCGATATTTGTGAGTGGAGCGAACGTTATTCGGTCGCTGAATTTCAACAACACGCACGGCAAAAAATTACAGAAATCACCCAAAAAGGTAAACTCCCAATCGTCGTTGGGGGTACAGGTCTTTATATTCAAGCGCTCTTATACGATTTTAAGCTAGGAAATGAGGGGGAGGTCACACCTGAACAAGTACAAATCAAGCAAGAATTGGCTCAATTAGAACGTACTTGTTCGAAAGAAGAACTTTGGCAACGATTGGCTGCTTGTGATCCATTAGCTGCTGATGCGATTCATGTGAACAATACACGAAAAGTGTTGCGCGCACTAGAGGTATTTTTAGTAACTGGCAAAAGTATCTTGACGCCTACTCAAAAACCACAAGCGCTATATGATTATTATTTGATTGGATTGACAACTGAGCGGGATGTCTTGTATGAACGAATCAATCAACGAGTGGAGTGGATGATCAAACAAGGTTTAGAAGAAGAAGCTCGTAGTTTGCTAGCACAAAGAGAAGCCCACGCTTGGCAAGGGATCGGTTATAAAGAGTTTTTACCTTATTTTGATGGACAACAAAGTCTAACTGAAACGATCGAATCGATCCAACTGGCTTCTAGAAGATACGCTAAACGTCAATTGACGTGGTTTCGTAACCGGCTGTCCGCACATTGGTTTGATTTGGTGACACATCCACAAGAGTATGACAAATTGTTAGATGAACTAAAGAATTGGCTGGAGGAAACGATATGAAAGAAGAACGTGTCTTGATCATTGGTGTCGAAACAGAAGAAAATTATCGAACATTTGATTCGTCGCTTGCAGAGATGAACCAATTAGTCCAAGCAGCACACGGGGAAGTAGTCGATATTTTGCAACAAAAACGACCTGTCGTAAATCGTCAAACGATCGTAGGGAAAGGCAAACTTGCTGAGATCGCTTTAGCAGTAGATGCACAAGAAATCGATGTTGTGATCTTTAATCACGAACTTACCCCTAGACAACATCAAACACTATCTGATCGATTAGGAGTATTAGTGATTGATCGTGTGCAATTGATTTTAGATATTTTTGCCTTGCGCGCGCGCTCTAAAGAAGGAAAATTACAAGTCGAATTGGCGCAGTTGAATTATTTGCTGCCTCGTCTGGTAGGTCAAGGGGCTGCGATGTCCCGTCTAGGTGCTGGGATTGGAACTAGAGGTCCTGGAGAAACGAAGTTAGAAACAGATCGTCGTCATATCCGCAATCGTATGACGAAAGTCAAACGAGAGTTAAAGGAATTAGCAGCTCATCGCGAACGAACGCGCGAAAAACGTCGCCAAAGTCATCAAATCCAAGTTGGATTGATTGGCTATACCAATGCTGGGAAATCTACATTACTAAATCGACTGACCGATGCTAAGACATTTGAAAAAGATCAATTGTTTGCTACGCTAGACCCCTTAACTAAAAAGTGGCGCTTGCCAGAAGGTTTGATGGTCACATTGACAGATACCGTTGGGTTTATGCAAGATCTGCCAACACAATTGATCGATGCCTTTCATTCGACTTTAGAGGAAAGTCGCGAGATGGATCTGTTGCTTCATGTCGTAGATGCATCAGCTGAAGATCGACAAATTCAAGAAAAGACTGTCGTGAATCTGATGAAGGAGTTGGATTTAGCGCATATTCCGGTTTTAACTGTCTATAATAAAGCAGATAAACTTGATCTTGCACAATTTGTGCCGACCTTATTCCCGAATGTCTTGGTCTCTGCTCGTGACGAATCGAGTACAGTACAAGTGGCTCGTGGAGTGAAGCAAGTGATTATGGAACAATTCGAACCTTACGCGTTAAATCTAACGGATCAAGAAGCCTATCGCATTGCGCTATTAGAACGACAAACATTAGTGGTTGCCAAAGAATATGATGAAACGTTAGGCCAATACCAGATAAAAGGCTTTGTTGCTCCTGAAAATCGTTCTGATGTTAGTTATTCTGACATGGAATCTTGACACTGTTTTCAACAATTGATATAGTTTGAACTAGAAAGACAGTTAGAGAAAGGAAGTGCGGATAATGCGCGAAAAAGAACTTCGACGTTCGATGTCGGTTTTTCCGATTGGGACCGTTATGAAATTAACAGATTTAACCGCTCGTCAAATTCGTTATTATGAAGAGCAAGAATTGATTCATCCTGAAAGAAGCGAAGGCAATCGTCGCATGTATTCGTTAAATGATATCGATGTATTACTTGAGATCAAAGACTATTTATCAGATGGCTTAAATATGGCTGGAATCAAACGTGTCTATGAAATGAAAAAAGAAGAAGAAGAAGCAATCAAACATAAAAAATCGCTAACAGATAACGATGTTCGTCGGATTTTTTACGATGAAATCTTATCTCAAGGTGGGTTATCTGGTGGCTTAAATCAGCAAAACCCTTATCTACAGCGTGGACCAAAACGGTAAAACAAGAAAGTAAAGGATGGCTAGCATGTCAAAGCAAGTACACACCGCAACAAGTATCAAACAATCTATCCAAGAAGAAAACGTCCGATTTCTTCGTCTGATGTTCACGGATATCATGGGTACGATCAAAAATGTCGAAGTTCCGGTTTCGCAAGTAGATAAAGTCTTACAAAATAAAATGATGTTTGATGGTTCTTCCATTGAAGGATTTGTTCGTATTGAAGAAAGCGATATGTATCTCTATCCAGATCTAAACAGCTGGTTGGTTTTTCCTTGGGAGAGCGAGCATGGAAAAGTCGCTCGTTTAATTTGCGATATTTATAATCCTGATGGAACACCTTTTGCAGGAGATCCACGTGGGAATCTAAAGCGTGTCTTACAACAAATGCAAGAAATGGGGTTTAGTGCCTTTAATTTAGGACCTGAACCTGAATTTTTCTTATTTCAATTGGCACAAAATGGTGAAGTGACAACTGAATTAAACGATCATGGTGGATATTTTGATTTTGCACCCACTGATCTGGGAGAAAATTGCCGTCGTGATATCGTCCTTGAATTAGAACGTCTCGGCTTTGAAGTCGAAGCCTCACATCATGAAGTGGCACCAGGACAACATGAGATCGATTTTAAATATGCGGATGCCATTGAGGCGTGTGACAATATTCAAACCTTTAAATTGGTGGTCAAAACGATTGCTAGACAACATGGGTTACATGCGACCTTTATGCCAAAACCGGTTTTTGGAATCAGTGGCTCTGGTATGCATTGCAACTTGTCGCTATTTAAAGAGGGGCAAAATGCTTTTTATGATGAAACGACAAAAGATGGATTAAGCCAAACCGCATATCACTTTTTAGCTGGATTATTGGAACATGCAGCAGCATATACGGCGATTTGTAATCCAACAGTCAATTCGTATAAACGTTTGATGCCAGGCTTTGAAGCTCCCGTCTATATTGCATGGTCTAGTCGGAATCGTTCACCGCTAGTTCGTGTACCTGCTTCACGAGGGATTTCGACACGACTAGAAGTCCGTTCCGTTGATCCATCGGCCAATCCATATTTAGCGATTGCGACACTATTGCAAGCAGGATTGGACGGGATTTTCCATCAAATGACGCCGCCAGCACCGGTGGATCGTAATATTTACGTCATGAATGCGAAAGAACGATCAAAAATGAATATTTTTGATCTGCCAGCCACATTAAATAGTGCATTGCGAGCATTGGCAAGTGACCGCGTCATCATCGATGCGCTAGGTTCACACATTTATGCTAACTTTGTTAGTGCGAAGCAGATGGAGTGGGCAGCATTTCGCCAAAGTGTGTCACAGTGGGAACGCGATCAGTATTTGGAATTATTTTAAAATTGGATGGAGAAAAAAACAACCAATTGGTTGTTTTTTTTTATTTGAATTTCCGTTATGATAGCTAAAAACGTAAAGGAGTGAGTCAATGCCTGTAAAAGTGTTAACGATTGGTGGATCTGATCCTTACGCTGGTGGTGGTATCCAGGCGGATTTGGCGACGTATCATGCGTATCAAGTATTTGGTATGAGCGTGTTGACTTCGATTGTTACAAATGTCGATCAACGATTTAGTATTAAAGCACTTGACGATCAGTTGTTTCAAGCGCAACTTGCTTCTTTAAATGAAGTCCAATTTGACGCCATTAAGATCGGTTTGCTTGTTTCTAAAGCACAAGTTCAATCCGTTCGCGCATTTTTAGCGCACCATGTAGAAGCGCATGTCGTACTCGATCCAGTATTTGCCTTAAAAGAAACTGACGAACGGAGTAATGGATCGTTGAGTACCTATTTGATGGAACAATTAAGTCCATTTAGTACGGTTTGTACACCTAATGTAGCTGAAGCTGTGACGCTCGTAAACAGTCCATTTCCACAAACGCAACATGCTTTATCCAAATTGGCCACGCATTTGGTTGAACAGTACGATACTTCATTTTGTGTTAAAGGTGGTTTACGTTTTTCACAAGAAGAAGCGATCGATTATCTAGCAACAAAACATGAATTGATCAAATTTAGCGAGACCATTCAAGTAAAGCAGATCGTTAATGGTTCCGGGTGTACATTTGCCAGTGCGATTGCGGCAAATTTAGCAGTAGGTCATTCCTTAGAAAAAGCTGTGCACGATGCGAAACAGTTTGTGACAACTAGTATTTTAAATCAAGTATTTGTAACACCACAATTTGCCAGTATTTGGCCTAAAGGGGGCAACTTAGAGTGAGACAACTTACACGTTATGCGTTACTGAGCGCCATGATCGTCGTCATTTCATTATTTTTCATTATTCCTATTCCAGCTACTGGAGGATTTGTGAATTTATCAGATGCCGGAATTTATGCAGTCGCCTTATTATTTGGTCCGCAAGCTGGTTTGATTGTTGGCGGATTGAGTGGTGGATTGATCGATTTATTTTCCGGATATCCACAATGGATCTTATTTTCAGTCATCATTCATGGCCTGCAAGGGTATGTGGTCGGGCGTTTTATGCAAAAGAATACAAGCTATCAAGTAATCGGCTTAGCTTGCGGTGCAGTGATTTTGATCGTAGGCTATGCTTTAGCAACGACTATTTTATACGGAAGTGCGGCTGGAGTCGCGTCACTTTTAGGTAATGTAATCCAAAGTATAGTCGGTATCGTGCTCGGTTTACCTTTGTTAAAGGTGTTATCACGTGCATTTGCGTACAGTTATTCAAAAAAGGAGCATAAAAATGGATAAATTAGAAGTAACAAAAAACGTGACAACTTTAGTTGAAGAAGTACTTCAAGCAGGTTCACTAACTGCAGGGAATCTATTTGTATTGGGCTGTTCTACTAGTGAAGTAACTGGAGGTGTGATTGGAAAGCACTCGAGTAAAGAAGTCGGCGAATGGATCATTGAAGCCATTTTAGCAGTGTTAAAACCAAAAGGCATTTTTCTAGCCGTTCAAGGATGTGAGCATTTAAATCGTGCGTTAGTTGTCGAAGAAGAATACGCCGAAGCACATGAGTTGAGTATCGTCTCAGTCGTGCCACAATTACATGCTGGAGGGGCGTGCTCTGTTGCGGCATTTGAGCAATTTACACATCCAGTTGAAGTCGAACATGTGGTTGCGAAAGCGGGTATCGATATTGGCGATACGGCAATCGGGATGCACGTCAAACACGTACAAGTACCATTTCGTCCGTCTATTAAAACAATCGGTTCAGCCCACGTGACGGCATTGACAAGTCGTCCTAAATACATCGGCGGTCCGCGAGCACATTACGCCTAAAAAATTAAAAACTTTTAAATTGACTTTTGGTCGGTGAGAAGGTAATATACTGTTTGGGCACTCTTTGAAAGAGTCAGAAAGTTCGATAGTACATCGCTCCCTATTCCATCAAACGAATAGGGAGCGATCTTTTATTTTTATCGCTTTCACCTGCGAAATATAGAGACAAAGGAGTTTTTCAATTTATGACAAAATATATTTTTGTAACTGGTGGAGTGGTTTCTTCAATCGGTAAAGGGATCGTAGCAGCATCTTTAGGTCGTTTGTTAAAAAATCGTGGCTTAAAAGTAACGATCCAAAAATTTGATCCATACATCAATGTGGATCCAGGAACGATGAGTCCATATCAACATGGAGAAGTTTTTGTAACAGATGATGGCGCGGAAACGGACTTAGACCTTGGTCACTACGAGCGGTTTATTGACATCAATTTGAACAAATATTCAAACGTGACTACAGGTAAAATTTATTCTGAAGTATTACGTAAAGAGCGTAAGGGAGAATACTTAGGTGCAACTGTCCAAGTGATTCCACACATCACAAACGAAATCAAAGAAAAAATCATGCGTGCTGCTACTATGACAGATTCTGATGTGATCATTACGGAAGTTGGTGGAACAGTAGGAGATATCGAGTCATTGCCATTTTTAGAAGCTTTGCGTCAAATGAAAGCTGATGTCGGTTCTGATAATGTCATGTATATCCACACAACTCTATTGCCAATCTTAAAAGCCGCAGGCGAAATGAAAACTAAACCAACGCAACACAGCGTAAAAGAATTACGTGGATTAGGGATTCAACCAAATATCTTAGTCGTGCGTTCAGAAGAACCAGTTTCTCAAGATATCAAGAATAAATTGGCTCAATTTTGTGATGTATCACCAGAAGCAGTGATTGAATCACGTGACGTGGAAACCTTATATTCTATTCCATTAAACTTGCAAGCACAAAAAATGGACCAAATCGTCTGTGATCATTTGAAATTGGATGCACCAGAAGCAGATATGACCGAATGGCGCGAATTGGAACATAAAGTACAAAACTTAAGCAAAAAAGTGACGATCGGTTTAGTTGGGAAATACGTTGAATTACAAGATGCGTATCTTTCAGTAGTCGAATCATTAAAACATGCTGGGTTTGCGTATGATGCGGACATCGATCTAAAATGGATCAAAGCACAAGATTTAACACCAGAAAATATCGATGCAGCGTTAGGTGGTGTCGATGGGATCTTAGTTCCTGGTGGATTTGGCGATCGTGGGATCGAATGGAAGCTTGAAGCAAC
>NZ_CAJYIS010000088.1 GCF_913775425.1 uncultured Enterococcus sp. | reverse complement strand
GTAGTTTATTTTATTGGGGAAACTAAATCTGAATAAAAAATTGATTTTTTAGCTTTTTTATTTAGAGCGATTGTACTTCTAGTCAGTCCTTTTTCTCTAAAAGTGCTACAATATACTCGAGGTGAAGAAAGTGGAAGATACAAAATTTTGTCGGGAATCGCGTGTGATCCAAACACATCGCATTTTTCCGTTTGACTTGAATCCATTTGGGTTTTTATTTGGAGGGAAATTGATGACGTTGATTGATGATGCAGCATCGATCTCAGTAAGTCGTCATTGTCGCCGGGGGGCTGTGACAGCATCCTTAGATAATTTGAATTTTTTAAAACCGTTGCATGCCAATCATTCGGTTTGTGTGAAATCCTATGTTTCCGGAGCACACAATAAGTCGATGGAAGTCTTTGTCAAGATCATCGGTGAGGACTTGGTGACAGGGGAACGCTATCTTGCGGCAACATGTTTTACGACCTTTGTAGCTGTGCCATCTCATATGAATGAAGAGACGGTCTTTACAGTACCAAAAGTCGTACCAGAAACCGAAGAAGAAAAATTGGTGCATGATGGCTATGAAGCACGTCGTACGGCACGACTAGCTGAGCGCGATGCGTACAAAGCCTTCGCAGCGCAACTTTCGACAGACCTTCCGTGGTCAGATGAAGGCATGAAAGACTAATAAAATAGACGGACGACCGATTGTTTCGGTGTTCGTCTATTTTTTTAGCTTACAGCTTTGATAGTGTGTCAAGACGGGTTTCTTGGTATAATAAAGAGTAACTTATGCGTAGAAAAAATCGATTGGTTTTTATAAATGATAGCGGTTTCTAATAAAGGTGGGGTGGATGATGCGCAATACGGTGTTGCTTTGTGTCATAGTGGCTCTGGTAAACTTTATCGGGATCTTATTGATCGGGACGTTTTCCATCGGCCAGTTTATTTGGATCAGTTTTTTAGCGTTACAAGCCTATTTTTTAAAAAATGTCGCCATGAATAAAGTGATTTGTCTAGAACTTTGGGCGTCTTTTGTCGTTGGGTTATTTTGGGGGCAGATCTCCAATTTGATTTGGTATTTCTTCGCAGATTCTCTTTCCTTTTTTACATTGAATCTGATCGATGGTGGTTTTTTGATTTTTTCATTGTGCGCAGGAGCCTTGATCTTTTTTCAAAACAAGTTGCCAAAATATCTACCGGCGACCTTTACTGGACTGACGGTCACGATCTTATTGTGGGGACGACCCGTTCCATTTGTTGGGCAAGGATTATTGGGAGATAGAAGTCTACTCGCTGGAATCGTGATCGCGTGTTTTATGTATGCTTATGGATTGCTTTTGGCGTATATGATGGAATTTATTTATGAGCTGGCATTGAAACGACGTCAAAATAAATTTAAATAAAAACGTCTAGTTTAACTTTCTAGACGTTTTTTTGGACGAAAGACTAAAGGTGTAGGCAAGTCTTTGGCAAATGAAATCATAAAGGATAGTAAGAATAGACTGATGATCGTACCTTCTCTTACAGCGATCGGTAATTGATACACGACAGAAAGGAGTAGAGAAAGTGCGATACACACAACATCGATACTATAGCGATAGAAAGAAAAAGTTCGTTTCGTTTTATCTGCTAGGAGCAAACAAAATTGTTCGATCGGAAACTTCAATGTTCCGATTCCTAATGCTCGTCCGGTTCCATAGCCACCGATCAACGTGCCAATACTAAATAAAAGAACACGTGGCAAGTAGGCACTGACTGTCATAGGTGCAAGGATTCCATAGACGAATAGATTGATAACTGTTCCAAAGAGCAAAACGGTTACCAACATGGTAAGATAAGAAGAAAGCGTTCTTTTTTTATCCAATAGAATGCAAAGGATGAAAAAACTCAGATTGATCATCGTCGTGATCGTCCCGACTTTGATCGAACTAAATGTGGAAAGTGTTACGTTTAACGAATTAAAACTACTGACGCCGATAAAGGCTTTGATCGTTAAGCTGATTCCAAAGGCGCTTAAAATATAGTAAAAGAGTGACCAGATAAGCTTTTTTTTCATGAGAATTCCTCCTGTTTTTCTTAGTATGCCGCACATGTTAAAATAAAAATAGGAAATATCTCATATTTTGGAGGTGGAAAAATGAAACGAACTGCTTTTTTAGTGGCAAAAGAGCAATATGGATTGATTGAAAATCCTCTATTTACGCCTGATATTTTAGCGCATAGTAGTTTGCAGCATTTTGAAGCAAAAGAATATATTCATCGCCAAGGAAACGAAATGACGGATCTGTTTTACGTAGTCTCCGGTTCAGCGAAGATCTTAAAAACTGAAGCCAATGGCAAACGCACCTTGATCCAATTTTTAGCTCCACATGATTTTATCGGCGAACTGGGATTTATCGAAGCTGAAGTTTCGAAAGAGGAAACAAAAGATGTCCAGGCGCGTACTAAAGTCGTCTGTTTATCGATTCCCATGTCATATGCCAAAGCGGTCTTATTTAATGATCCGCGGTTTCTACAAAAGATCGGACAATATATCGGTCAAAAATTGATTACACGTATGGCACATTTTTCCGTCAATCAAAATTTTGAATTGCGTGATCGTTTGGCAGAATTTTTGCTTGAGCATACTGTAGCGGGATATATCGTGGAAAAACAAGCTGAGATCGCGGAATATCTTGGTGTGAGTTATCGTCATTTGGCACATACATTCAAAGAGTTTCGAGAATATGCGATTTTAGAAAAAACAACATCAGGATATCGCGTTGATCAAAAGCGCTTAGAGGAGTATCTACTATCACGCAAAGGAGGGTATTAAATGACAGAAGAAACATTTACGGTGTATCAAAGTAGTAAAAAGCAACTTTGGTTGTCATTTTTAGGTTTAATCATGTTATTGTTGAGTACGGTTGTGTTATTTATTGGGGACAATCGCTACATGTGGATCGGACTGATCGGGATCATTTTCTTTGGATTGGCTGAATTTGTGATTATCCAGCAATTATTTATCGGTGAGAAATTATTGATTTTAACTCCAGACGGTCTATATGATCATTCAAATCCTTTTGCGATGCAAGAAGTCGTGATCTCTTGGGATAGTATCCAAAAAATTGAATTAGAAACCTTGATGGGACAAGCATTGATCAAATTACAACTTGATGAGACGATGGTCACGACAAAGGTTCGTACACTATTACAACAAGTAAACGAAGGTCTAGGATTTGGTACGATCACAATTTCGGTTCAACATGCAAAGTATCTTTCAACTCAAGAGATCTATGAAAAGTTACAAGAATATTGGGTACGTTATCGATAAACCTTTAATCTGTTCAAGGAATTCTATACTTTGTATATAGAATTCCTATTTTTGTGATGTTATGATTCTTGTTGAAAGCGTTATCTTTTTAACGTCATGAAAAATACGGCATCAGATAAAGGAGCAAAAAGATGAACAAGTACACGAAATATGCGTTATTTGGGACCTTGATCTTAGGAGCAGTCGGAGCAGGTGTGTATTACACAAAAAGTAATACGGCAGATGAAGTGAACTATGCGATGACCGAAAAAGTTGAAGTCGATCGCCCGATGGATAATCAAACAGAATCTTCCTATTGGTTTCCAAAAGAATTACTCGAATGGGATTTTTCTAAAGATCCAAATGCGAAATATAATGTCAGTACAGTTCCTTTAGCTAAACGTGTCGATAAAAAAGAGCTCGCTAAAGTCAATGAAACGCAAGATGAGGACATGAAAGTTGTCGCCTTGTCGATCATGAATAGTAGTACGAGTGGGAATGTACCTTATGGAAGCAACACTTTTGATGCCAACGTGTTTTCTTATTGGCAATATATCGATGAATTGGTGTACTGGGGAGGCTCTTCTGGTGAAGGGATCATTGTCCCGCCAAGTCCAGATGTGATCGATGCTGCACATAAAAACGGAGTTCCCGTATTAGGAACGATCTTTTTCCCGCAAACTG
This sequence comes from uncultured Enterococcus sp., assembly GCF_913775425.1. GTDB lineage: Bacteria > Bacillota > Bacilli > Lactobacillales > Enterococcaceae > Enterococcus_G. Next base: position 22,914 of record NZ_CAJYIS010000088.1, on the reverse strand, counting down.
CTCACGGTGGTAAGATCGAGTGGTTGGATGAATTTTTAGTCCAAGATAAAGATGGAAACTTCCCGATGGTCGATAAATTAGTCGAAGTAGCTGATCAGTACGGATTTGATGGTTGGTTTATCAATCAAGAGACGGACAATGAAGTTGAAAGTTTCGATGATGTGGCCAATGGTGTCGCTAAAAAAGAAAGTAAACCTGCTGAAGAACAATTAACTAAAGAACATGCACAAAAGATGGAAGCCTTTATCAAACAATTAAAAGCAGCTTCTAGTGATCATACAGTGATGTGGTATGATTCGATGACAAGCGATGGCAAAATGGATTGGCAAAATGCCTTGACCGAACAAAATAAATCTTATTTAGTCGATGCGAATATGGAACCAGTCGCAGATGAGATGTTTTTAAATTTCTGGTGGAATACCGAAAAATTAGGTCCAAAAGAGTTGCTTAAATCATCTGAAACATTAGCCAAAGAAAACAATATTGATCCATACGATTTGTATGCCGGCATCGATGTACAAGCAGACGGCTATATGACACCAGTCGATTGGCAATTGTTTACTGATGAAAATAATCGTCCGTACACATCGCTTGGATTATATGCACCAAATTGGACCTATTCAGAGGCAAATGGACCAGAAGATTTCCAAAGCAAAGAATCGATTTTCTGGGTCAATGGTGAAGGGGATCCGACAAAATCGACTGTTAAAAAAGATAGTACATGGCCTGGAATCTCAACGTATGCTGTAGAACAAACAGCGATTACCCAAGCACCATTTGTGACGAATTTCAACTTAGGAAATGGATACAATTATTTTATCGATGGACAAAAAGTGTCTGAAGCACATTGGAACAACCGGGGATTGCAAGATATCATGCCGACCTATCGCTATATCATGGATCAAGGTGAAGGCAATGATCTAAAGATCTCGATCGACTATGCAGATGCGTATCAAGGTGGAAACTCACTAAAATTACGAGGGAACATCGAAGCCAAACAAACCAATACTTTGAAGTTATATCAAATGCAAGTTCCGATCGAAAAGGAAATGACACTCACCACGACGGCTAAAGCGTCAGAAGCGACCAAACTTGCGATTCAATTGACCTTTGATGATGGTCAAAAAGAAACGATTACTGGAAATCATCAAGTTGGAGAGATGTGGACGAAAGTAGAATATGATTTAAGTCCGTATGTTGGCAAAACGATTCAAACACTATCTTATGACATCACATCTGAAAAAAGTAGCGATACGTACGAATTGCGTCTTGGTCAATTAGCACTATTGCCAAAAAATGAAAAAAATCTGACTAAGGTTGCAGATGCAGCGATCGAAGAAGCGATCTTTGATGAAGAAGAAAGTAATTACGCAGGAGTGCGTATGACATGGGATGCACAAAATGCAGAACGTATCCGTAAATATGAAATCTATCGTATCAATGAAGATGATTCAAGAACGTTCTTACAAGCCACGCCAGCAACGAATGCTTATCTTAATGGATTGAAGCGTCATGACGAGACCAATAAAACGAATTTTGAGATCGTTGCTGTCGACTATTTTGGGCAACGAAGTGCAGCATCAAAACCTGTCACATTAGATTGGCCAGATACACGTGAGCCAAAAGCAGCATTCACTGCAGATAAAACATTGATCGCACCTGGCGAGAGCGTGACATTTGAAAATCGTTCTTCTTCCAATACAGATAGTATCAAGTGGACATTTGAAGGCGGATCTGTCAAAGAGAGTACCGAAAAAAATCCTACAGTAACCTATGATAAAGCCGGTGAATATAAAGTAACGTTGACGGCTAAAAATAAAATGGGCGAAGCAACGGAGACACAAGAACACTATATTGTCGTAACTGACAAAGCTAAAAATGGTGTGGGACTCGTTTCGCAAAATGTGAAGACAGAAGCTTCATCTTTTGTAAATGATGGTGAAGCACCGGAATTTGCTGTTGATGGCAAAGACGATACGAAATGGTGTGCCACTGGAGCAGCACCACATGATATTACACTAGACCTTGGCAAAGACGTGCTTGTGTCACAAGTCGTTTTAAAAAATGCTGAAGCCGGTGATGAAGGTGCAGATATGAATACTAAAGCGTTTACGATCGAAACAAGTGCTGATGGCAAAACTTTTACACCTGTTTCGCGTACGATCAGTAATGAAGCGGCTGTTACCACGAGTAACTTTGCTCCACAAACTGCACGTTACGTTCGGATCGTGATCGACAAACCGACACAAGGATCAGATTCAGCAGCTCGAATCTATGGTATTGAAGTTTACGGATTATAAAATAAAAAAAACCACTAGTGAAACTAGTGGTTTTTTTTGTACTGTGTGTAATAGTTGTCTAAAACATCAAGGATACGTTTGCCGACTTTGGCATACGTTTCAGTAGCTAAGTTGGCTTGCGAGATTCGAACCTCACCAGCTTTAGTTCCAAAACCGACACCATCCATCAAAATGACACCTTCTGTCTGGGCAAGTCGTAATAGAAAATCGATCGGTTCAAATGCTTCTTGTAGGTAGTTCGCAAATGGTGCACCGTACTGTCTTTTGGCCAATCGATAGACATCGATCAGCGTGTAATATTTCGTATTGAGTGGATCTTCGTCTTCTGCTAATTGTAAAGCGTGCATTAAATCATGATAGCGTGTAGCGATCAATTGACGTGCATCCGTGACATAAGCGTCGTCTTTTGCATGAAGTAGATGGGTCAAACTAAATAATACTTCCATGATCTGTTGCGGAGTGGAAAGTCCTGAAGTATGATACAGCCCGACGGATCGTGAATCTGCACCGATACGATCTAAAAAAGCAAACGATTCTGGTGTGGTCGTCACGATCTCATAACGTTTATGAAGAGATTGTTTTTGTTCAGGAGATAGATTTTGAAGTAATTGATCAAAAACGTTTTGTTTATGAGCAGCAATGACACCTAAGCGCCAACCTGTGGCTCCAAATAGTTTTGAATAAGAATAGACCAATAGTGTGTTGTGCGGTGCGATCGCGTAGACCGATTGAAACTCTTCTACAAATGGACCATACACATCATCAGTTAAGATCATCAAATCAGGTCGTTGTGTCAAAATTTGTTGTAATTTTTCTAATGCGGCCTTTGAAAAAGCTTTAGCACCAGGATTAGATGGATTGACAATGAAAAATGCTTTGATGGCCGGATCTAATAACTTGTCCAGTTCGCTAGGATCAAATTGCCATTGTTCACTTTCTTTGGCATCGATATCGATCTCGACCAATTCATATTCTTCTAATTTTGGAATCTGCAAGTAAGGTGTAAAGATTGGGGTATTCATCGCGATCTTATCGCCTTTTTGCAATAAAAAATTTTCTTTGAGCGTTTGGAAGATATAGACGATCGCAGCAGTCCCACCTTCTGTTGGAAAGACGAGTGTATCTTTTATCAGTGCAGGATCTTTCAGTAACACTTGATCTAAATAAGTGGCGATGATTTGACCACTGATCGGTAGTACGCGACTAGGGACAGGGTAGTTGTCTCCTAAAACTGCTTGGACCCATTCTTGTAAAATGGCTTCTTTTGATGCACTGAATGTTTTTTCGGTATAGAGTAGAGCTTGAAGTAAAAATTGATCGGTTTTAGAAGAGGTTAAAAAACGTAAAAAGGCGTCTGTCATATTTGTTGTAGGAACCATTACTAAATCTGGATCATCTGACTGTTCATACGTCAAGCCAAATTCGACTAGACGATTAAAAGCAAGTCGTGCACGAGCATTGACCCAATTTGGATTGCCTCGTCCAGCATTAAAAAAGGGTTGTTTCGTTTTTTCTTTTGCAAGTGTGATCAAGCGATCACTAATTTCAAAAGCACCCAGTGATTCGAGTTGCTTTTCTTCATGAGTATCCATCAAAATTCCTCCTTTTTCTTCAGTCTAGAGGTTTCGTTTTCGTTTATCAACTAATAAACTTGTCACTTTGAGTGAAACGTCAAAAAGAAAGATTCAGTAAAATCAGGCATAAGATGTAGGCGCAAAAATTTGAAGTATAGTACACTTAAGTTAAAGCATGAAGTCGGAGGAAAATATTATGAAACGTCAATTAATACTTACATTAGCAGCAACCGTACTACTCACAACCCCAGTGGTAACGATGACACCACACGTCTTAGCAGAAGAAACGGCTACCTCGACCACAACCTCAGAAGCAAGTGGGATGGATCGGTTGCAGATCAATGCAGTAGCGATCGGAAATGCGTTGACGAGCGAACAAGAAACCTATACTTTAGATAAATTAGGGATCAAAGGTGAAACACCAATCTATAAAACGACAGGTGCAGATCTGGTCAAATATCTACCTGGAAATGGATTTACCGATCAGTGGGCAGTATATAGCTCAGTTCGGATGCAAACGTTAGATAAAAATGACGGAATCACAGTTGATATCGCTACACCTGAAAATATTACGAAGATCACAGCTGCACAATATCAAAACGCAGCATTGACAGCAGGAATCAGTGATGCAAAATTAACGATCGCTTCGGCCGTACCGATCGATGGATCAGGCGCTTTGGCAGGTGTGTATAAGATCGTTGAAGAATCTGGTGGGATTATCGATCAAAAACGTGTCGATGTCGCACAAGATGAAATGGACGTTTTGGCTACGATCACAGAACAAAATAAAGATAAAGAAGGCTATTCAGATGAAGCATTGAATAAGGCCCAAGAAGAAGCGAAGACGACTTTAGCAGAACAAACGGCTAAAGGAGAAAAACTGACCCAAGCAGATATCAAGCAAGCCGTTGAAGATGCTCTAGCAAATAACGGGTTAAAAGATATCGTGACAAGCGATCAGTTGAATGAACTGACGACATTGATGGATTCGATGAAAGAAAACAATATTTTTAGTGATTTTGTTAATCAGCTAGATCTAAGTAATGCAAAACAACAGATCGAAGAAAAGTCAAAAGGATTATGGACAAAAATCAAAGATTTCTTTAGTGGGATTTGGTCTTCAATCACTGGAATGTTTGGCAATAAAGACGAACAACCAACGCAAGAATCGATCGTTCAATAATGAAAAGTAGGTGTATGTGATGAGCTGTTTAGGAAATGTGGTTTGGATGATTTTTGGTGGCTTACTTGGAGCACTTTCATGGTGTTTGGCAGGATGTTTATGGTGCATTACGATCATTGGGATCCCGATTGGATTGCAGTGTTTCAAATTTGCTTCACTTTCTTTAGCGCCGTTTGGGAAAGTCGTGATCTATCATGATTCAGAAACTTCTTTGATTTTGAATATTTTATGGTTGATCTTCTCAGGAATTCCATTAGCGATCGGACATCTAATCAGTGCGGCGTTGTTGACGATCACGATCATTGGGATTCCATTTGCAACACAATCGCTAAAACTAGCACGCTTATCTTTGACCCCATTTGGAGCTGAGATTCGTACCGTTCGTTAAGTAGTCGTTTACAGATTTGTGCTATACTTAAAGAAAGTCAAAAGGAGCGAAGCGATGAAAAAATGGATCTTAGGTCTGATAGTCGTCAGTACAGGATGTGTATTGGCTGGCTGTCAACAAAAGCAAACGACAACACAAACTACCACGATGAGTACGAGTACAACAAGTACAACGACTGAAAAATCGATTGCACTAGAAGAAATCAGCTTTGATTCTTCCGACTCATCTACTAGCCAAACAAGTAAAAGTTCAACTACTGAAGCAACCCTTGATACGAATAGCCGTGACGCGAATATCCAAAAAATGAGTGAGGAATCTACTAGCTCTAGCTCGACTAGTGCTACTGTAAGTGGAAAATGGAACGCTCAAAAAGCACAAGAGTTGGCCACATTTATGACCAGTTGGGGCACGACGATGCAACAGACCTATCAGGCATACACTCCTGGAAATAATGTCGATTTTTATGGATCACAGTTGCCAGATCAAGCGTTGAAAAATGGGAATGGTGGCTGGACAGTCGCCTTAAATAAATCACCAATCACATTAAAATGGTCAGAAAACGGTACAGCTGCAAACGGTGAGTATGCTGTCGTAGCAACTTATTCAGATGCAAATACACAACCAGAATTTAAAAAACATTTCTATTTCTTTACAATTAAAGATGGTCAACCTTATGTTTTGATTACGATGCAAAATCAAGGAAATGCGGAAAACTATCTATATGTTTCAGAAACAGAAAATACCGATTTACGAAATGGATTTGCGAATATCGTCAATTAAAACTGTGGCTACTTTAATGGTAGCTGCAGTTTTTATTTTTCTCTGAAAGTAAAGTTTTTTCTTTTAATTGGTCTAGATTTCTATATTTTTCTTAAACCATAGTGAAAAAACTAGCAAATTTAATAAGTCTTTTGTAGAATGAAGGGGAATTTAGTATAAGGAGGAATTTACCATGAGTACGATTAGCTATGTCGTGTTGGCAATGCTAGTACGCAAATCGTTGTCTGGACAGGAGATCAAGCAATATCTCCAACTATTTTGGGAAGCCCATCATAGTCAAATCTATCCAGTACTGAAAAAGTTACGATCAGAGGGTCTGATCGAAATCGTGGATACACCAGATGGCAAAACAAAAATCTATGCAATTACTGAAGCTGGGAAAGTCAGCTTAAAACCTTGGATTTTAGAAGAAAACAAGCCTCCTACCCAAAAAGATGAGTTTTTAGCCAAACTTTATGCACTCTCTTTGATCGACGATTCTCAAGTACAGCATTTGATCGATAATCGTAAAATCTACTATCTAAACCTATTAGAAAAGTATCAACGATTATATGTGCCGATTGAAGAATTAGGTGAAAACCGTAAAAAAGAATTTAGTCGCATGCTAGTGATCAATCGCAAGATTCGCTTATGTAAAGAAGAGGTCGTATGGTGTGAGTGGGCTAGAGAACAAATCGAGGCTTATTTACGTTAAAAAGAATGAATCGATCCTTTGAGTCGATTCATTCTTTTTTTGTTTATAAATATGTAATTATTGACATTTAATGAAAATGAGCGTACGATAGTTTTCTGAAAGGGTGAACACATTTATGGATATAAAGAAAAAAACGTCTGTACCAAAAGCAGCATTAGTAGTTGCATTTGCTAGTATGGTCGCATTTATGGGGATTGGTTTGGTGGATCCGATTTTAAATAAAATCGCGCATGAATTACAAGCGACTCCCGCTCAAACGACACTATTGTTTACAAGTTATTTGATGGTTACTGGAATTATTATGCTATTTACGGGATTTATTTCAAGTCGGATCGGAGCAAAGAAAACGATGATGGTCGGATTAGTGATCATTGTGATTTTTTCAGCGTTAGGTGCGATGTCACAATCAATCGACGCATTGATCTACTTTAGAGCAGGTTGGGGCTTTGGGAATGCACTCTTTATCTCCACAGCATTATCTGCGATCGTGACGATTTTAGTCGGACAAACAGAACGTGCGATTATGATTTATGAAGCGGCGATGGGATTGGGGATGTCGATTGGACCTTTGTTAGGTGGTTCGTTAGGTTCGATGTCTTGGCGTTTCCCATTTGTTGGAGTGGCGACATTAATGACGATTTCATTTTTAGCGATCACCGTATTTTTAAAAGAAAAAAAAGAAACTTCTGAGAAAAAAGCCCATGTCGGTTTTTTTGCTGGAGTAAAAGCATTGGCACAACCAAAACTACGTGGTGTGGGATTGATCGCTTTACTGTATAACTTTGGATTCTTCACGTTATTGGCTTATGCACCTTTCTTAATGAGTGGCTTTACAGAGTTACAAACTGGCTTTACGTTCTTTGGTTGGGGTGTGTTACTGGCGATCTCCTCAATCTTTTTAGCTACACGGATCGAACGCAAGATCGGGACTTTAGCCACGATTATGTTAGCGATGATTGGCTTTTTCATTTGTTTAGCAGTGATCGGTTTAGGTGCTGATTCTTCAACTACGGTTGCATCTGCATTGATCGTAGCTGGATTTTTCCAAGGGATCATCAATACATTGATGACGACAGTTGCAATGGAGATTCCTGATATTCCAAGAAATATCGCTTCATCTAGTTATAGCTTTATTCGTTTCTTTGGTGGATCGTTAGCTCCATTTATTGCTGGACGAATCGCTGAACGCTACAGTGGCGCTCATGCTTTTTACTTTGCAAGTTTTATGGTCTTTTTAGGAATCGTTTTATTGATTGTTTATCGTAGATTCTTTTTAACGAATGAAGAAGCTGAAGTTGAATTGACACAAGCGTTAGAAAAAGATCCTTTAATTTAAGTGAAACGTGTACTTGATTTTTCAAGTGCACGTTTTTTGTTTCTATTTAGTTAACTTTTTGCAGTGTAAGTTAACTTTTTCTCCATTGAATCTTATTTACAAAATGCTTACACTAGTAACGAAGAGGTGAGTGAGATGAAAGTAAATTTAGGAACAGTCATTCAATTTAAGCGAAAAGAAAAACAGATTACCCAACAGCAATTAGCAGAGTTTGTGGGAGTAAGTAAAGCTGCTGTATCGAAATGGGAAAGTGGACAGACGTATCCAGATATCACGTTATTGCCGATTTTAGCAGCTTATTTTCATTGTACGATCGATGATTTATTAAGTTACGAACCAGAACTATCTAAACAAGAGATAAAACGCGTTTGCCTTTCTTTGCAAAAAAGCTTAGACACGCAATCGAGTGAGACGACTTGGAAAACGATTCAAGAATTGATCAAGAAATATTATGCATGTGATCCGTTTTTATTGCAGATTGGAATCTTGATTTTGAATCATCATGATCGTTTTTTAGCTGTTTCAGATGATCCGTTTTATTACATTCGTTTTGCTAAAAAACTATTTCAACAAGTTCAAGCCAATACTTCAGAGTTAAATTTAACGATGGAAGCTAAGACGGTAGAAGCTTATTGTGATTTAGCTCTTGGTGAGTATGATGCTGTTTTAAGCCTATTAGGCGAAACGATTACACCTATATTGCCAGTTGATCATTTGATCGTTTCTGCTTTTAAAAGTAAACAAGAATGGGACCGAGCACTTGAAACAGCCCAGTGCAGTTTATATCAACAGTTGATGTTGTGTTTACAATCAGGAATCAGTTTGATCTCGGTTTCTCTAAATGATCATGATCTTGAAGAAACGGTTAGCCGAATGTTGATCTTGATCAAATCCTTTCATCTCGAGCACTTGAATCCAGCGCTAGTATTGAATACATACCTAGCTATAATCTTTAAACAAGTCGAATTTCAAGCTGAAGAGGCAGTAAAAGCGAGTCTGATTCGTTTAAATGAATTATGCAGCAAAGACCAGTTTCAATTGATTTTTTCTGGTGATGCTTATTTTGATCGTGTAGAGCCTTGGCTAAAGGCACAGGCACTAGGAAATCAGACACTACGTGGAGAGAAATTGGCATTTAGTGATCTAAAGCAAGTATTTGATTCACCATTATGGAATGATTATCGACAATTAGTTGAATTTACGCAGTTTATCCAAACACTTGAACGATTGATTGAAGGAGGAAACCACCATGACTAACGCCCAAATCTTTTTTGATAATCTACCTTTATTTATTCCTTTAATAATTTTGGAATTAGGACTGATGATCAGTGCAGTGATCAGTATTTTTAAACATACACGCTATCGTTTATTGAATCGTTGGCTTTGGTTAGTGATCGTTGTTTGTTTACAATTGGTTGGTCCGCTTCTTTACTTTTTATTTGGCAAGGAGGAAGCGTAATGTCAGCAGTAGTTGAGTTGCACCACATCCAAAAAAACTACTCACAGACAACCGTATTGAATGATTTGACGCTAACTGTCCCTAAAGGTAGTGTTTTTGGTTTTGTAGGAAAAAATGGAGCAGGAAAAACCACTACGATGCGTTTGATTTTAGGTCTGGAACCGTGTGATCAAGGTACGATCACGGTGCTAGATCAATCGATCGATTTTGGTCATGCTTATGCTTTAGGTGAAATCGGTTATGTACCTGATGTCCCGACATTTTATCCTTACATGACGGCGCAAGAGTATCTAAGTTTGTGCGGGAAAATAGGTGGTATGACGACTAAGCAATTAGCGATTCAGATCCCGTTTCTTCTAGAAAAAGTTGGCTTGGATTTGGAGAAAAGAAAAATCAAAGGTTTTTCGCGTGGGATGAAACAACGACTAGCCATCGCTCAAGGATTGCTTGGGTCTCCTAAGTTATTGATTTGTGATGAGCCGACTTCTGCGCTGGATCCTAAAGGACGAGAAGAAATTTTGAACTTACTGGCTTCTTTGCGTCAAACGACTACAGTGATCTTTTCAACGCATATCCTCGAAGATGTCGAACGGATCTGTGATCAAATCGCGATATTAGATCAAGGAAAAATCGTTTGCCAAGGAGCAATCGCGCAATTAAAGGAACAACACCGACGTCAAGAGGTCAAACTCCAAATTCCCGAAACACAAGTCGAGTTGTGGCAACATGCATTAGATCGACTAAGTGATCCAAAACTTACGGTTACACAAATCCAGCAGCAAGTGAGAATCACTTATCGCATGTCGACTACTGAATTTTTTACTTGGTTTCTTTCTTTTATTACAGAACATCAATTGCGTTTTGATGAGTATCAACTCTACACCTCTTCATTAGAGCAATTGTTTTTGGAGGTTGTAAAATGAGACAATGGTGGATTTTTGTACACAAAGAACTAATGGAGTTGTGGCGAACGAAAAAATTACTGTTGATTGGAACCTTGTTTTTAGTCATTGGAATCTTAAATCCATTAACGGCAAAATTAACTCCGTTGATTTTAGAACAAACGCTAGGGCACGCAGCAGCGCAAGCTTTACCTAAACCGACTTCGCTAGATGCTTGGGCGCAATTTGATAAAAATGTGACGCAGATCGGAATCTATTTGTTTGCGTTGATTTTTAGCCAAACGATTCAACAAGAACGTCAGCAAAAGCAACTTGTCCCTTTATTAGTCAAAGGATTAAAGCGCAATCTATATATCCTAGCTAAATTTAGTACGTTAATCGGATGTTGGTTTCTTTCGATCGGGATATCTTTTGGAATCACGTATGGCTATACAAGTTATTACTTTCCAGATAATCATAGTCCACATCCTATTTTAGCTGTGATAGGAGTATTTCTTTTTGGTCTTGTCTTGTGTGCGATGATTATTTTTGCTTCTACTTTAGCGACACAATCGTTTGGAGGAATATTAGGCGTTGTTATCATGATGGTTTTATTTTATGTGATTCAATTTTTCGATCAACTTAAAGCCTATTCTCCTTATACACTTTTGACTAAAAGTGCCGAATTACGTGTTGGGACTGAGCAGGTCAGTACATTATGGGCGCCATTTTTAGTTTCGTTTGTAATGATGGGTCTGTTATTGATTTTTTCCATCACGATCTTAAAACGTAGTAAATTATGATAATATTCAAAATATTTTCACAAACAGTGATTGACAAGAAAGACCATTTTCCATGATAATGAACAATAAAAATGGCATAAAGCCAATCTTTAGCATGGATCATCCATGCTAAAGTTGTTTAAGGGGTGGAAAGATGGAACAAGAATCATTTATTCGAAAAATGAGTGCGAAACATTTAATCATGTTGTCACTAGGTGGGGTTATCGGGACAGGGATTTTTCTTAGTTCAGGTTACTTGATTGAAACAACTGGAGCGATCGGCACGATCATTGCTTATCTGATTGGGGCAGTACTCGTGACGATGGTGATGATGTGTCTAGCAGAGCTTTCAGTACATGAACCAAGTACTAGCTCATTTCATAACTATGCTACAAAATATATCCATCCAGGAGCAGGTTTTGTTGTCGCTTGGCTGTATTGGTTGACATGGACTGTGGCATTAGGTTCACAACTGATCACGATGGCGATTTTAATGCAACGTTGGTTTCCAACGATTCCAACTTGGATCTGGTGTGCCGCGTTTATGCTGATCATTTTCTGGTCAAATATCGTCGACATCCGTTGGTTTGCCATCAGTGAGTTTTGGATGTCTTTGATCAAAGTATTGGCTTTATCATTCTTTTTAATTTTAGGGATAGTCGGTATCTTTGGTTTTGTACCGATCGAAGGCCAAACGACAGCACCGTTGTTTCACAATTTAACAGTCGATGGTTGGTTTCCAAAAGGCGCAGGAGCAGTCTTTTTAGCGATCCTTTCGGCTAACTTTGCCTTTTCAGGTACAGAGTTGATTGGTGTGGCTGCTGGAGAAACAGAAAATCCAAGTAAAAATATTCCTCGTGCGATTGGTCGTACGATCTTGATCTTGATCATTTTATTTATCGGAACGATTGTTGTGATTGGAGCTTTACTACCAAAATCAGCTGCCAATCTAGATGAGAGTCCAATCACGTTTATCTTAGGGCAAATGGGGATTCCTTATGCTGCTGACATCATGAATTTTGTTTTGATTACCGCTGTGTTATCTGGAGCCAATTCAGGCGTCTATGCCGCTTCTCGTATGCTTTGGTCACTAGCTCAAGCTGGGACTTTACCAAAACGCTTTGCTAAATTGTCGAAACGAGGATTACCGGTATATGGCTTGATTTTAACTTTGATCGGTGGATTGCTTTCGCTATTTTCTAGTATTTTTGCTGCAGATACTGTTTACTTAGCACTTGTTTCGATTTCAGCATTTGCTGTTGTGATGGTGTGGTTGAGTATTGGTTGGGCGCAGCTGAACTTTCGTAAACAATATTTAGCCAAAGGACATACGGTAGCCGATCTAAATTACCGTACACCTTTATATCCCGTACTGCCATGGGCTGTAATTATCGTTTGTATCGTATCGATTATTGGGATCGCATTTGACCCAAATCAACGTATCGCATTGATCATTGGGATTCCGTTTACGATTTTGTGCTTTTTATATTATCAGCTCTTCTTTAGAAAAAAAGCGGAGAATACGTTAGAAGGAGAACGCATATGAATATTGAAACATTCCTACAAGAACAAGACGTTATGTTGATCGACGGTTCAATGTCATTAGGACTAGAAGAACAGGGCTTGGATTTAAATGATCCTTTGTGGACTGCAAAAGCATTGATGGACGATCAAGAAAAGGTGATCGCTGTCCATCAAGCTTATTTTGAAACAGGTGCAAATATTGCGATTACCAATAGTTATCAAGCGACGATTGCTGGATTTGAAAAATTAGGGATCCAAAAAGAACAAGGACGTCAGTTGATCAAACAAACTGTGGAACTCGCTAAACAAGCTCGAACTAGAGCATCTGTGTCTCATCCTATGTTCGTTGCGGGATCTGTCGGGCCTTACGGTGCTTATTTAGCAGACGGTTCAGAATATCGAGGGAATTATGGCAAAACGAAAGAAGAATTGAAAGTTTTCCATAAAGAAAGAATGGATTTGTTGATCGAAGCTGGCGCAGATCTTTTGGCGTGTGAAACGATGCCAGATCATACTGAGATCGAGGCATTATTAGAACTACTCGCAGAATCTGATTCAATCAAAGCTTGGGTAACGATGACGTTAAAGGACGCAACACATTTAAGTGATGGTACACCTTTAGCGATTATCCAAAAACAGCTCGAAGCATCGCCTTATGTTTTAGGTTATGGAATCAACTGTGTCCAACCAGATCTTGTTTCACCAACACTAATGGCATTAGCAAAACTTCCTGAACATAAGCCGTTTGTGACTTATCCAAATTCAGGTGCAGTTTATGATCCCGTTACGAAAACATGGACTCATGCTCACCACACTGAGCAAATGTTTACTACAGAAGCTAAAAAATGGCATGAGTTAGGGTGTCGATTTATTGGTGGCTGTTGTTGTACATCGACTCGTGAGATCAAATGGTTAGCCCAAACATTTCGTTAAATCAATAGGCTGTGACAGGTTTCTGTCACAGATTCTAAGAACCGAATAAACGGTGTTCCAGAAGTAGCTCCAAGAAAAATAAGCCGAATCATTACCGAAATAGGCGATTCTATTATCGGAATGATTCGGCTTGTTTTTTGGAGCTGTTCACTTCTTTCACGGCCTTCTTTTTTCATGCTTAAGTAGGATGTGTTGCTTCCTTAAATGGTCTATACTCATTTTGAGCAAAACAAGTAAAATGAGTAGAATCAAAGGAGAATGAAAAAAATGAACGCAATCAAAAAAATCGTGTTAGTCATTTTAGGAGCAGTAGCGGTAGGCAGTGTTATATTGGTCGGTTTAAAATACACGACAGCAAATGCATCAGGTGAATGGGCAAATCTAGCAGATCAATTGAATCCTTTTGTCAGACAAACACAAGTCTACGTGAAAACGACTGACCCTATTTCAGTCAATGGTTACGGTACAGCGACTTATCAGCAAGAAGCGGTAACAGAAGATGGAAATACGAGACCGATTGAATTTAATGGATTGTCCGTTTTGAAAGTCGATCATTATTTAAAATTAACGAATAAAGGAGCACACGTCATTACCTACGAAGAAGTCAGTGAGCAAAGCATTCCAGCAGCTGCGTTAAATAAATTAAAAAAATATTAAGAAAGTACTTGCTTCTTTTTCCAACAAAAGGTAGACTATTGTTTGTAAATATACGAAACGAAAACGAAAGAAAGGGGTTTTAAACATGAAAAACATTACAAAAAACGAACGAATCATCAAATTGAATCTGTTTAATCCTTACCCTGACTTTCATAGTTCGCACGTATAGCAAACAAGGCCTTTTTGTAGATACTTGTAGACTCTGTCCAATTTAGGGGCAGAGTCTTTTTGTGTAAATTTAAGAGAAAATGGAGAGAAAAAATGACGTACATTATTAAGCAATTAATGCAGTATTTCAAGCTACACAAGTTTCGTTATACGATCGTAATCTTATTTATGTTGATCTCGAGTGCGATGACGGTCGCACCAACGTATCTATTACGTTTGTTTATCGATGGCATTATCCAAAAAACATTGACGTTTCCTATGTTATGGCTTTATGTTGGCCTATTTTTAGGTGCAATCGTCTTGTCTTATGTTTCAGGATTTATTTGGAATTTTTATTTATTTATCGGTTCGTACGATTTACAAAAAACATTACGCAATAATTTAATGGAGCACTTTTTACACATGAATGCGCCGTTTTATCAAAGGTTTCGGACAGGTGATTTGATGACACGTTCAAGTGACGATGTCCAAGTAATGGGGATGACAGTAGGCTATGGCTTGATGGTATTTTTTAATACAAGTGTCTATCTGTTCTTTATTTTAGCTATGATGGCCATTACGGTATCTTTCAAACTTACCTTGATCGCGTTGATTCCGATGCCGATCTTGGCGTATTACATTTTTAAATGGGGCTCACGAGTCGATGAAGCATTTACCGATGCTCAGCGGTCCGTTTCGGAAATGAATAGTGAAGTACTAGAGATGATCGATGGCGTGCGCGTGATTCGTGCATTTGGAATGGAAGACGAGACTGCGGCAATTTTTGAAGAAAAAACGGAACAAACAAAACAAAAAAATGATATCGTTTCCGAAATCGACTCGCGTTTTGGTCCATTGATCACGACGATTTTAGCAGTCAGTTTTGTGCTTAGTTTTGGTTTTGGTGCGCTTTTTGTAGCACGACAACAAATCACATTAGGTGCTATGGTATCGTTTCAAGTTTATTTGACAATGGTTGTTTGGCCGATGATCTCAGCGGGTGATTTGATCAATGTGATGCAACAAGGAGCTGCTTCTTGGCGACGGATCAATCAAGTATTAGAAACCGGAGATGATTTAGAAGCTCCCGGACATGAATCATTGCCACGGATCGAAGAAATCACATTTGAGGATTTTCATTTCGCGTATCCGAAAACAGAACGTTTCGTCTTAAATGGCGTCGATTTAACAATCAAAAAAGGTGAGATCGTAGGGATCGTCGGAAAAACTGGAAGTGGAAAAACGACATTGTTACGCCAGTTTGGTCATCGCTATCCGTTTTCTAATCAAATCTTGCAGATCAACGGACAAGACTTGATACTTTATCAGACCAGTGAACTACGCGATAAGATTGCAGAAGTCCCTCAAGAGCACACGCTATTTTCACGGACGATTCGTGAAAATCTATTGTTTGGGGATGCGAATGCCACAGATGAGCGCTTATGGGAAGTCTTAGCATTAGCGAGTTTTGCTGAAGATGTCAAACGTATGCCAGAAGGATTGGATACTTTGGTTGGAGAAAAAGGGGTCTCATTATCTGGTGGTCAAAAACAACGTTTGTCTCTAGCACGCGCCTTTTTAAGACAAAGCGAAGTGTTGCTTTTAGATGATGCGTTGTCTGCAGTTGATGCGAAGACGGAACAACAAATTATTGAAAACATGGAACAGTTGATGGAAGGAAAACAGACCTCGTTGATCGTAACCCATCGATTATCTGCGATCACAAAAGCAGATAAGATCATCGTCTTAGATGATGGACGAATTACGCAAATGGGAACGCATCAGACATTGATCCATGTACCGGGATGGTACCAAAACCAGTATTACCATCAACAAATTAAGGAGGACACAAGCGATGATACAAACGAGTAAGCGGCTGTTAAGTTATATCCGCTACCATCGCCAACGGTTTATAATCGGTGCAAGTTTACTGATTATCGCGACAGCGCTAGAACTTTATTCACCGATGATTGCAAAACAATTGATCGACAAAGTCATGACGCCAGCTTATCAAACGGGAACGTTAAATGGTGAGTTGTTGATCATTTTGTTAATGAGTTATTTTTTATTAAATCTCGTTGGTTCTTTATTACGTTACAGCAGTCTATTGCTATTACGTAAAATGTCAAATCGAATCGTCAAACGTATGCGAAACGATTTATTTGCACATATGCATCGACTACCCGTTTCTTATTTTGATCAGATGCCTTCTGGAAAAGTCGTAGCACGGATCACAAATGATACTGAAGTGTTACGTGGGAATTTTTATGTGAGTGTTATCAGTAATCTATTAAGCAATGTGATCCAAATCATCGGAGCATTCATCGCGTTGATTTTATTAAATCGTTTATTAGGTTCTGCAATGTTGATTTTGCTTCCGATCTTGATTATCTGGCAGCATCTGTATACGAAATATGCTTCTCGTTATAATCTGGCCATGCGTGAGTACATTTCGCAAATCAGTGGTCAATTGAACGAATTTGTACAAGGGATCGCGGTGATTCAAGCTTTTCAGCAAGAAACAAAACTATACCAAGAATTTAAAGATACCGTCCAAAAATGGTTTTTAGCAGGACGAAAATATCTACTGTTAGATTCGTTGGTCGCTTGGGGATTGGGAGCGTTATTGAGAAATATGACGATCTTGATCGTGATCACAACGCTGAGTGCACAATTTTTAGGCGATCGTTTAGCGCTCTCTGCTGGGATCATTTATGTCTTTATCGACTATATCAATCGCTTGTTTGACCCAATCGATGGGTTTGTACAAACAATTACCAATGTCCAACAATCGCTTGCAGCAGGGAAACGGATCTTTGAATTTGCAGATCAAAAAATAGAAAGTCAACAAACAAAACCTTTTTTCATGAAAAAGGGCGAAGTTCGTTTTTCAGATGTAACGTTTGGCTATAGCGATGACCATATGATCTTAAAGAACATCGATTTCCATGTTACACCAGGTGAAACGGTGGCCTTGGTTGGTCATACGGGTTCTGGAAAATCGAGTATCTTAAATCTATTGTTTCGGTTTTATGATCCACAATATGGCAAGATTTTGATCGACGAGCAAGAGATCGCACAATGTGATCGCCAAAGTGTACGCGATTTAATGGCGATCGTCATGCAAGATCCGTATTTGTTTACAGGGACGATCGCAAGCAATATCGGCATGAATCGTCCTGAGATCACTGATGACATGATCAAAGAAGCCCTTAGACAAGTAGGGGCCAGTAGCTTGATCGAGCGATATAAAAAAGGGATCCATCATCCTGTTGTTGAAAAAGGCAGTGAATTTTCTAGTGGTGAACGTCAGTTGATCAGTTTTGCGCGCGCATTAGTTGTGGATCCTAAAATTTTGATTCTAGACGAAGCGACAAGTCATGTGGATACAGAAACAGAGCATATCATCCAACAAGCGATGGATGTTGTGAAAAAAGGGCGCACAACATTTATGATCGCCCATCGTTTATCTACGATCAAAGATGCCAACCAGATTTTTGTACTTGATCAAGGACGGATCGTAGAACAAGGAAACCATTTACATTTGTTGGAACAACAGGGAATTTACCATCAGATGTATCAGATGCAATCTGAACAATTGTAAGCAAAAAATTTGTCCACTAATGAGCACAAGTAAGATTGATTGCGCAAATAAACGAATCGTGATAATTTTTTTATATCACCAAATCAATCGAATGTAGTAGGCTTTTCATAAGCGTTACATTACAATAGTAAGAAAGAAAAAAATGAATAGTCTAATCCGCTGTTTGTTTCGTAAAAAGGGATGAAGGTACATGAAAAAACAATTGATCGGAATCGCTGCAAATGAGATCCAAGATTCGGGAACAACACTCCATCATATGCCGATTGCATATACGCCACTTGGCTACGTCAAAGCGGTACAAAAAGCTGGTGGGCTAGCGTTGATGTTACCGATCAGTGAACCAGAAGCAGCGAAAGAGTATGTCAGTCAAATCGATAAACTTGTACTAGCCGGCGGTCAAAATGTTTCGACTAAATTTTATGGTCAGCATTTGGCAACTGAAATGGATCATAGCTATCTTGCTCGAGATGAATTTGAGCTTGCTTTGATCGATGAAGCGCTAAAACAAGAAAAACCGATCTTTGCGGTTTGTCGAGGGATGCAGTTGATCAATGTGGCTTTAGGTGGTGATCTGTTACAAAAAATTGAATCAGATCACATTATGCACATGCAAACACCGGTACCAAAAGAAATTCCGACACATGCTATCGAAACAAAAGATGCAAGTACGCTACGACTGATTTATGGACAAAAGACCCAGGTCAATTCGTTTCATTATCAAGCTTTGGATAAAGTAGCCGCACCGTTTGAAACGACGGCTTGGAGTCCTGATGGCATCGTAGAGGGAATCGAAGCAAAGAAACATCGTATTTTAGGTGTCCAGTGGCATCCTGATTTTGCGTATGAGGTACTTGCTCAGGAAATGCAAACATTTGATTATGTTGTGAATCAATTATAATAGGGGGAACAAAATGAAAAAGCGGTTAGTGGCCAGTTTAGCAATTGCAACGTTGTTGTTGGGAGCATGTAGTACTACAGGAAATAAAAAAGATAGCGCAACTGAAACCAAACAAATCATCGAAGTATCGACACCAGGAGAATTGTCTACTTTAGATAGTGGACAATATAGTGATGTCAATAGTTCAGATATGATTGGTCAAGTCACGGAAGGATTGTATCGTACGGATAAAAACGGCGATCCAGAACTTGCGTTAGCGGCTGAGAAGCCTACAGTTAGTGAAGATGGAAAAACATATACGTTTAAATTAAAAGATACGACATGGAGCAATGGCGATCCTGTAACGGCAAATGATTTCGTCTATGCATATCAATATGTTGTCGATCCGGCGAATGCCTCAAGTAGTAGTAATCGAATGGATATCTTTAAAAATGCTAGTAAAATCCGTCGTGGTGAAGCAACTGTTGATACATTAGGCGTAAAAGCGTTAGATGATAAGACTTTACAGATCGAGTTAGAAAGTCCGATCACGTATTTGGATCAAATTTTGGTAGGGACACCATTCATGCCAAAAAATGCAGCGTTTGCTAAAGATAAAGGCAAATCATATGGGACGACAACAGAAAACTTTGTTGGAAACGGGCCATTTGTGATCGAAGATTGGACAGGTACCAATGAATCTTGGAAATTGGTCAAAAACCCTAAATATTGGGATGCAGATAATGTGAAATTAGACGAAGTCGATGTTCAAGTAGTTAAAGAAGTAGGGACAGGAGTCAATCTTTTTGAAACACAAGCGCTCGACTTTACAACACTTTCAGATACTTATGCGAAACAATATAAAGACAACGCGAATGCACACTACGTACCAAAATCACTAGTAGGATATTTGAGTGCCAATCAAAAACGTGAAGTGACTGGGAACGTCAAAGTCCGCCAAGCAATCATGCAAGCAATCGATAAAAAAGCATTCGCTGAAGATATTTTAGGTGATGGCTCGACTGCCTTGAACGGTTTTGTTCCAGCGAACTTTGCTAAAGATCCAAAAACCGGTGAAGATTTCCGTAAAGAAAATGGCGATTTATTACCATATAATGTAGAGCAAGCACAAAAACTTTGGGCAGAAGCGAAACAAGAATTAGGTCAAGATGAGATCACGTTAGAAGTCTTATCGGCAGATACTGCTGCAGCGAAGAAAACAATCGAATTTATCCAAGGACAGCTTGAACAAAACTTACCGGGATTAACGATCAACTTAAAATCAGTGCCATTACAAAATCGTTTGGACCTACAGACGAAAGGTGATTTTGATATCGCATTTGGAACATGGACACCTGATTATGCGGATCCAATCAACTTCTTAGAATTTTATGATTCTAAAGGTGGATTGAATACTTCTGGCTATGTTAGCGAAAGTTATGATCAAGGCCTAGAAGAAGCTCGTACGACTTTAGCAAATGATCCTGAAGCACGTTGGGATAAACTAAAAGAGTTAGAAAAACAATTGGTTGAAACGGATACTGCCGTGATTCCTTTATATCAAGGAGCAGTAGCTTACTTACAAAGTGATCAACTAAAAGATCTTCAAATCTATCCATTCGGTCGGACAGTATCGTATCGTCTAGCTTATGTCGAATAGTTTTCTTTGATACACAAGAATATAAATCTTTGTTATACTAAACATATCAAGTGAGCCTAAGGGTTCAATTGATATGTTTTTTTTATTTTTAAATTGTAAACGTTATCAAAAAGGGGTGGGAAGATGCAATATGCGATTTTATTGATTTCACATAGTAAACAAATTACAGACGGACTAAAAGCGATGATCGAGGATATGGCCAATGCCGAGCACTTGGTGATCCATTCTTTAGGTGGGACCGAAACAGGTGAATTAGGGTCTGATCCAACGAAAATTTTAGATGTTGTCGCAGCAGCTTCACCAGACACAGAATTTTTTGTTTTTGCCGACATCGGTAGCGCAGTGCTAAATGCAGAATTGGCATTTGATTTAATCGAAGAAGAACGAAAAACACATTATCACTTAGTAGATGCACCGTTAGTTGAAGGCGCATTTGCAGCAGCAATCACAGCAACAATTTCAGAAGATAGTCAACAAATCATCCAAGAAGCAAAACGCTCGACAAAAGAAGGGTGGGACTAAAGTGAAGAAAATCATCAATGCACCAGATCAAATCGTAGAAGAAATGTTAGAAGGAATCGTTCAAAGTTATCCTAAACTTGTTACACGGGTATCCGATAGTCGTGTAATCAAACGTACGCATATGGAAAAACAAGTCGGTCTTGTTTCAGGTGGTGGCAGCGGTCACGAACCAGCCCATGCTGGTTTTGTCGGAGATGGGATGTTGCATGCTGCCGTTTTAGGTGATGTCTTTACATCTCCTACGCCTGATCAAGTATTAGAAGGGATCAAAGCTGCTGATCTTGGACAAGGCGTCTTGTTGATTGTTAAAAACTATACGGGTGATATTTTAAATTTTGATATGGCCAAAGAACTTGCTGAAATGGAAGATATCTCAGTGGAAACGGTGGTCGTTGACGATGATATCGCTGTAGAAAATAGTACCTATACAGCAGGTAAACGCGGTGTTGCGGGGACGGTATTGATCCATAAACTAGTCGGTGCTGCGGCACGGCAAGGGAATACGCTTGTACAATTAAAAGAACTAGGAGAGGCTGCTGTAGCGAATACCAAAACGATTGGAATCGCTCTAAAAGCTGCTACCGTACCAGAAGTCGGACATCCTGGATTTGAACTTGAAGATGATGAAATCGAATATGGTGTAGGTATTCATGGTGAGCCTGGATATCGTAAGGAAAAAATAAAACCATCAAAAGAATTGGCTAAAGAATTAATGGATAAACTATTAAGTGCTTACGAAGAGACGCCTAAACAAGTCGGAATTTTAGTCAATGGTATGGGTGGCACACCATTAATGGAGCAATTTATTTTTATGAAAGATGTTTTAGATCTTTGCAAGACACACCAATTAGATGTCGTCTTTACAAAAGTTGGTAACTTTATGACATCAATCGAAATGCAAGGTTTGTCTTTAACGATGATCGATTTAACGAATCATAAAGATTGGTTGATGTATTTAGAAGAAGAAGTACACACCATTGCGTGGTAAGGAGGTTTCTTTTAGTGGAATATACAGTTGAAACGATTACAGATTGGTTTGATCGCTTTACACAAGTAATCAACGAACATAAACAAGAATTAAGTGATCTTGATACGCCAATTGGAGATGGGGATCATGGAAACAATATGGCACGTGGAGTCCAAGCGTATCAAGATGCCAAAGCACAAAAAATGCCCGAAACGATAGCAGACGTCTTTAAAATGATGGCGATGGCGATGATCTCAAAAGTTGGTGGCGCGTCAGGACCATTATACGGATCAGCGTTTATGGCGATGGCACAAGCAAGTAAAGATAAAAAGACGATTACTTCGACTGAAGAATTAGCCCAAATTTTAGAAGCTGGTGCACAAGGGATCCAAAAACGAGGAAAAGCAGAACGAGAAGATAAAACCATGTTAGATGTTTGGGTTCCTTGCGTAGCAGATTTAAACGAACAGCAACTGACGCTTGAAAAAATTACAGAGTATGTCGAACATACAAAAGATCTTGTCGCAAAAAAAGGCCGAGCTTCTTATTTAGGTGAACGTGCAATCGGCCATATCGATCCTGGAGCAAAATCTAGTGGGTTATTTTTCGCTACTTTACTTGAAACATAAAAAGAGAGGGAAACCTC
>NZ_CAJYIS010000087.1 GCF_913775425.1 uncultured Enterococcus sp. | reverse complement strand
ACAAGTCACTTTGATCTTCCCTTTGCCTTTTGGAGCTCGTAATTTCTGATGACAGTTCGGACATTCAAAATAGAGTTGTGTGACGGTTGATTGTTTTTGACGGCGTTTAAATAATTTTGTATCCAATGCGTGTAATCTTTCTTGTACTTTCTTATTTTCGTTCAAACGCACATAGATTCGCTTTGAAAAAAAACGATACAAAACGTAAATCACGATCAGGATAACGATTAAACGTAAGAGACTCATAGAGTTAAAGGCGCTTATTAACCATAAGATCAAAGCGAGCACGATCAATACTCGATTCAAAAAATCAAAGCGACCATAACGACCACGCATCAAGTTTTGATAAGCTTGAATAAATTTCATTTAGTTGCTCCTTTTTCATTCGATTCTGTTTATTTTAGCATAGTTTTCTGCTTGGAAAAATAAAAATCTGGTTTTTTAACTTGACAAGACAGGCAGAAAACGATTAAATTGAACACGTTGTTGAAAAAAGAATAAAGCGAGGAATTACATGAAAGCAAAATGGGGACTAGCATTACTTGCACTAACAACTTTGGGTGTCTTGAGCGCATGTTCAAGCCAAAACGATTCATCTTCTTCATCTGATAAGAATTGGGATGCAATCGAGAAAAACAAAACATTGACGGTCGCAACATCAGGAACTCTTTATCCGGCATCATACCACAATGACAACAACGATTTAGTGGGATATGATATCGACGTGATCAAAGAAGTAGCCAAACGAATGAACGTCACACCAAAATTTGTCGAATACAATGTCGACGGAACACTTGCCGCGGTTCAAAACGGATCAGCAGATCTAATCGCAAATGACATGGGTGTCAACAAAGAACGTGAAAAACAATTCACTTTGAGTACACCGATCAAATATTCATTCGGTAGCATGATCGTGAGAAAAAGCGATGATTCCGGTATCAAAGATTTTGACGATCTAAAAGGAAAAAAAGCTGCTGGTGAAGCCACCACCAACTATATGAAAATCGCAGAACAAATGGGCGCCACACTTGTCAACTATGACAACGCCACAAACGATCAATATCTAACAGATGTTGCAAATGGTAGAACCGACGTGATCTTAAATGATTACTATCTACAAAAAATGGCCATCGCCGCGATGCCAGACGTACCAGTAAAAATCTTACCTGGTGTATACTTCAACTTAGACTCTTCGGGGTTCCTCATGAAAAAAGAAAGTACTACATTGATCCAACATGTCAATGATACTTTAGCCGAAATGAAAAAAGACGGCACACTCCAAAAAATCTCAAACACTTATTACAATGCAGATATAACTGAAAAACCAAATGAAACGATCACAAAAACGTTTGAAGTGAACGATTGATGCGGGCAACTCTTTATGTGCCTACGATCGACTTTAAATTGATTTTTGAGACGCTACCTTATGTTTTAAAAGGAATTCCTTATACATTAGGGATCGCTCTAGTCAGTTTTTTGATTGGAAATATCATTGCCATCATTTTAACGATCCTACTCGAACGGGCCATTGCACCGATTCGTTATATCATTCGTTTTTATGTGTCATTTTTACGTGGTATTCCGATGATCGTACTGTTGTTTTTATTTTATTTTGGTTTGCCGATTCAATTGACTGCGATCGAAGCAAGCTGTTTGAGTTTTTCACTTTCAAGTAGTGCCTTTTTGACTGAGATCTACCGTGGGGCTTTAGCTGGTGTGGATGTTGGACAGCGAGATGCTGGTTATTCGTTAGGGTTTACTTATAGCCAATTGATGCGAAAAGTTGTTTTTCCACAAGCCTTCGTCACTGCCGTTCCTGCTCTTGGAAACGTGGCGATGGATGTCTTAAAAGGAACTTCTTTGACTGCAATGATCTCGGTGCCAGATATTTTCCAACTAGCTAAAATCGTTGGTGGTCGTAAATTTGATTTCTTTAGTATGTATATTTTAGTCGGTGTCTTGTATTGGTTGATGTGTCTATTGATCGGTGCGATCCAAAAACGCGCGGAAGCCCGTTTACTAAAAAACATGGGAATCTCAGCTGAAGATCAACGCTAAATTCCAGAATTGATCAGTTTTAAAAAATAAGCCACAACATTTTCGATAATAGGTTCATCTATCTCGGTAATGATGCGGCTTATTTTTTCTTGAATAGTATTTAGGGGTGTGACAGATTTCTGTCACACCCCCTTTTTCATACTTATTTTTTGTCGTCTGCTTTAGGTGCAGCTTCTTCTTTTTTCTCTTCAGGTTTTTCTAACAATACTTTACGTGATAAGTTGACACGTCCTTGACGATCGATCTCAGTGACTTTCACTTCGACTTCATCTCCAAGTTTCAATACGTCTTCAACATTATTTACACGTTCATGCGCAATTTGAGAGATGTGTAGTAGACCATCTTTTCCTTTGATCAAGTTCACGAATGCTCCAAATTTTTCAACACGAACGACTTTACCCATGTAGATCTCACCGACTTTGACTTCTTTAGTCAATTCTTCGATGATTTCGATCGCACGTTTGATCATCGCCGCATCAGCTGAAGCGATCGACACATTACCGTCTTGATCGATATCGATCTTCACACCAGTTTCTTCGATGATCTTATTGATCGTATCGCCACCTTTACCGATCACATCTTTGATCTTAGATGGTTCGATTTGGATCATTTCGATCTTCGGAGCATACTCACTTAATTCTTCGCGAGGTGCGGCAAGTGTTGATGTCAATTCTTCTAGAATTTCCATACGTGCTTGTTTAGCTTGGTCTAATGCTTCACGTAAGATTTGTTCTGTGATCCCTTGGATTTTGATATCCATTTGTAGGGCAGTGATGCCATCTTTTGTTCCAGCAACTTTAAAGTCCATGTCTCCTAAGTGATCTTCTAGACCTTGGATATCTGTTAAGATCGTATAGTTTTCACCATCAGAAACTAATCCCATGGCAATACCCGCTACAGGTGCTTTGATCGGTACACCAGCATCCATAAGTGCTAATGTTCCCGCACAAATACTTGCTTGTGAAGAAGAACCATTTGATTCTAATACTTCAGCAACTAAACGAATTGTGTAAGGAAATTGTGCTTCATCAGGAATCACTTGTGCTAAGGCACGTTCGCCTAATGCACCGTGTCCGATTTCACGGCGACCTGGTGAACCTGCACGACCAGTAGATCCTACAGAAAATTGAGGGAAGTTATAGTGATGGATGAATCGTTTAGACTCTTCCACACCTAGACCATCAATGATTTGGTGTTCTCCTAAAGGTGCTAGTGTACAAGTAGATAATGCTTGTGTTTGTCCACGCGTGAATAGACCTGAACCATGAACACGTGGCAATAATTTAACTTCTGAAGCCAGTGAACGGATCTCATCTAATTTACGGCCATCCGGACGGATTTTATCGATCGTAATCAATTCGCGTACCACATCTTTTTCAAGATCTTCTGCGATTTGTTTGATTTCTTTTGTCATACGTGCTGCTTCTTCAGCTTCTAATGTTTCTGCTTTTTCGGCATAGATTTCTTTAACGGTTTCTTTCACACGTTCGATTTCTTCTTCACGTGCTAATTTTTCTTCGGTCATAACGGCCGTTTTCATTGTTTCATAATACGCGTCATAAACTTCTTTAGAAAGATCGGCGTCTACTTGTAAAAGTGTGACATCCATTTTTTCTTTTCCAACAGCTGCTACGACTTCTTCTTGGAATGCAACGATTTCTTTGATCGCTTCATGACCAAATAATAATGCATGTAACATATCTGTTTCTGATACTTCTTTAGCACCAGATTCTACCATGTTGATCGCTTTACTTGTTCCAGCAACGGTCAATTGGATATCTGATTGTTCGTTTTGTTCTACTGTTGGATTTAATACGTATTCGCCATTTACACGACCTACGTCTACTCCAGCGATCGGTCCATCAAATGGGATATCTGAAATCGCCAACGCCAATGAAGAACCTAACATTGCTGCCATCGATGGTGAGCAATCTTGTTCCACACTCATCACGATATTGGTTACTTGGACTTCATTACGGAAACCTTCAGCAAACATCGGACGAATCGGACGGTCGATCAAACGCGCTGTTAGTGTTGCATCGGTACTTGGACGACCTTCACGTTTGATAAACCCTCCAGGGATTTTTCCTACTGCATACATTTTTTCTTCATAATTGATTGTTAATGGGAAGAAATCTGTATCTTTTGCTTGTTTTGAGGCTACAGCTGCACTTAACACGACTGTATCGCCATAGCGGACTAATACTGCTCCATTGGCTTGTTTGGCTAGTTGATTGACTTCAACTGATAAAGGGCGACCGCCCCAAGTTGTACTAAATACTTGCTTTGTCATAACTTCTCCTTTTCTGCTATGCGTTGCGTCTGCTACTAAACAAATGAAAACACAAAATTTTTTTAAGCTTTCATTTGGTTAGTAGTGCGCGTTTCACACGATCATAGCGGGGGTTTTTATCAAAAAAAAGTGAGATTCGCTTGAACCTCACTTTTTTCATTCGCTTGATTAACGACGTAATCCTAAAGATTGGATCAATTCACGGTAGCGAGCTACGTCATTGTTACGTAGGTAAGCTAATAAGTTACGACGGTGACCAACTTTTTTCATTAGTCCACGTTGTGAATGGTGATCTTTTTTGTGTTCACGGATGTGTCCGTTTAAAGTGTTGATTTCTTCAGTCAATACAGCGATTTGTACTTCTGGAGAACCAGTATCTCCTTCGTGACGTGCGTATTGAGCGATGATTTCATTTTTGCGTTCTTTTGAAATTGCCATTTGTAATTCCACCTCTTCATAATATTTCCCAGCGACTGAGTAAAACGTTGGTGATTCGTCAAACCAAGACGTGGGTCGTGTTTTCACACATTACTACTTTACTTGATTCTACTAAAAAATGCAAGTTTGATTATTCGATTTTACGCTCTTCCATCTGCTCTTCTTCGTATAGATTAGAAACCGTTTTGTACCACTCAAAAATATGTGTGATCACAACTTTAGCAGCTGCATAAACTGGAATTCCTAAAATCACACCGGCTAATCCGAATAATTTCCCAGATGTTAATAACACAAATAAAATCGTAACCGGATGGATCGATAGCTGACTCCCTAAAACCAATGGTGAGATCAAACGCCCTTCGATCGTTTGCTCGACTACAAATACGATCAAAACTTTTACAAGTAAGATCGGTCCTCCGACGATCCCTAGAAAAACAGCGGGAACCATCGCCAAAAATGAACCTAAATAAGGTATCAAGTTTAATGCACCGGCTACGATACCTAATGTGATTGCATAATCTAACCCAATGATCGAAAATAAGATCATAAAGATCACGGCAACTAAAAAGGCGACAGTAAGTTGTCCTCTAATATAAGAAGAGACTTGATCATTCATTTCTTTTAACACGACTAAAGTTGGTTGACGAAACTTTGTAGGTAAAAATTTAACCAGATATCCAGGTAATTTTTTCCCATCTTTTAATAGATAAAATAAGATAAACGGCATCGTGATGATCGCAACAGTGATCGTAGCGACTGCGCCAAAGAAATTACCGATATTTTGAAACGTACTTTTAGAAACATTTTTTGCTACATCTGTGATCGAAGAAATCAATTTTTCACTAGACGAAGCGACTTGTTCTTGAAATTGTTTGAAGATCGGATCGGAAAAAACCTCATCGATCCCTTTTTCAGCTGCTGTCATATAAGATGGAAAATTATCGATAAAACTGACCGTCTGATCACGGATCTCTGGGATAATCACCACGACTCCCCATACGATCAATCCAATCACTACCACAAATAATAACAGAATACTATACAGGCGTTTGACACCCTTCTTTTCTAGAAAGTCTACAGCAGGATTCATCAAATAATACAAAATCCCAGACAATACGATCGGCAAGCCGACTACTGATAAAAATTGTCCTACTGGTTCAAACAGATAGGCTACCTTTGTAAACGTAAAAATAATCAAGAGTAACAATAAAACAACTAATAGAGCTGTCACAACCTGATTATTTAAAAACCACTTCCAAAACCAAGAAGTCGGTCGTTGTGTTGTCGATTTTGATTGCTTATCCAATCAAATTCCCCCTTTGCGACGATTTGTTTCATTATAGCATATTCTTTATTTGTGAACGCTTTTTTAGCGAGTCTGCACTTCATATGGTACAATAACGTTATCTTTGATTACAGGAGGCATACGAATGATTGAAAAATTTTTATTAGGTACGTATACAAAACGTGAAAGTGAAGGGATCTATGAGATCGCTTTAGATACTGACAAAAAGGAACTGACTGGCTTGACTCTTTTAACAAAAGAAAGCGGTCCTACTTACTTAGCCAAAAGTGACGCTGGAAATCTTTATACGGTCACTTCAATCGATGGTAAAGGCGGTATCACAGCTTACGATGCTTCTTTCAATCCATTAAACTCAGTAACTGCTGAAGGAGCTTCACCTTGTTATGTCGCAGTCGACGAGCCTCGCCAACTTGTGTATGGGGCAAATTACCATAAAGGTGAGATCACCGTTTATCAAATCAATAAAGATGGTTCTTTGACTTTAACGGATTCTGTGATTCATACTGATGAAGTTGGTCCTCATGAAAATCAAGATCATGCACATGCTCATTATGCTGACTTGACACCTGATCAACGTTTAGTAGCATGTGATCTAGGAACAGATCGTGTGTATACTTATGATGTATCCAATGAAGGAAAATTGACGTTAGTCTCTACGTATAAAGCAGAACCAGGAACTGGTCCACGTCATATCACGTTCCATCCAACTAAACCTATTGCTTACTTATTTGGTGAATTGGATAGCACTGTAACGGTCTTAAGTTATGACGAAACGACCGGTGCCTTTGCACAACAACAAAAACTTTCGACGCTTCCAGAAGGTTACGATGCCTTTAACGGTGGCGCAGCGATCCGCGTGTCAAAAGATGGACGCTTTGTCTATGCATCAAATCGCGGGCATAACTCGATCGCTTTATTTAGCGTAAACGAAAATGGCCAATTGACGTTTGTCGAACGTGTTGCTAGTGAAGGGGATATTCCACGCGATTTCAACTTCAATCAAACCGAAGACTTTATTATCTGTGCACATCAAAACTCAGATAACTTGACGTTATTTGCTCGTGATGCAGATACTGGTAAATTGACCGTAGTTCAAAAAGATGTTTACGCACCAGAATGTGTCTGCGTAGCATTCGCCTAAAAGGAGACGACTTATGTTTGGTAAAACCCCTCAAGAATTGATCGTAAAAGATTTTTCAAATATCTATAATAAATGTCACGCAGTGAGCGAATTGGTTACGACCAGAAGATTCAATGAACAATTAGCGATCTTAACGACTGCAGAGATTTATGCGATCGCTGAAAAAGCTTATGTACGGTGTGATGTATTTCCTGAATTACAAACACAAGAAATCTCAGATTTTGTCAATGCGTTTGATACCTTCTATTTTGAACTAAAGCAAGTCTTATTCCACGACAACGATGATTTTGACTCTTTACGAAATCGTGTCCGTCAAATGAGAGAAGCATTTGAAATCGTCAATGATTCGTTCAACTTATTATAGGATGTGAGTAGTGATGACGAAAGAAGAAGTCTTGGCTCGTTTACAAAAAGAGCTAGAACTCCCACGATTGACCATCAAGCTCGATGAAAAAAGTTATACTGAAACAGACTATCAAGTACTCAAACAACAACTTTTGTCTTATTTCGAAGACTACGTTCGACAAGTCGAAAATTAAAAAAGGCTGTGACAGATTTTTGTCACAGCCTTTTTAGAATACAAAAAAACCACTAGGTTGGTTAGGCCCAGCGGAAAAAAGGAGTATTTACTCATTGGGATGAGTAAATATAATAAAAAGGTTATTGTTGGTTATAGCCTTATTATACGCAGAATTTACTGACTTACTTGAAAATAAGCTAATAGTTTCATTAAATTCTTCTCGTTTTTATTGCTCAATTTAGCGCATCAACATTTGTGTCATTTTTTGGATGCTAACAGCAATTTCATCTGTCGCTTGATCTTGTTTGGCTTCTGCTGCATTAAAAGCCTCGATATCTACTTTTGGTTGTAGACTCAAAACCATCTCTTCACACCCTGCCACATAGGCCATATACGAGCGTTCGAATTTTTTATGGATCCCTAGGATACGTGCTGGCGGGCGTAACGTGCTGATTTGTTCTAGCATCAATTTGTATTTATCCGTTCCACCTTGAAATTCAGCTACGATCTCGGCTAAGCGTTCTTTCGATAATTCTGCTGTTTTATGATCATCGATCGCTGTACGGATCTCTTCAAAAGAAGGATTTAATGTAGTGCCGATTTTTTCTGTATCATTTACGATCGTATTGACCATTGAAATATAATAACCTAAATCTGGTTTTTTCATGTTGTTCTTCCCTTCTATCTTGTTTCTAAAATTATTCTACCGTGTTTTATACCCACACGCAAACGAAAAAGGGAATGTGATAAAAGTCTATCACATTCCCTAAAAATTAAATCAACAGCGTTCCAGAAGTAACTCTTTTAAATTAGGCTGCTTTTTTACGCAATACTAGTTTAGCGATTTCCATTAAAACAATCGCTCCGATCGCTAAAGCAATCGATGTAAAGAATTCTGGTAACCCAAAGGTAGTTGGAATCGAGAAGATCCCGCGAACACCTGGTAATAAAGTAAAGGCATATAAAGCACCACAGAAGGTAATCGCATAAAGTACTGCTTTGTTACTAAAGAATCCTGCTCCGATCGCTGTTTGGATATTCGAACGAGCTGGGAAAATCTGTAATGTACGTGCCAAGATCAAGGTTGAAAATGACATCGCCACACCTAATTCCATCGACTGTTGCATTCCGATAAACTGTGCGATGATTACAACTGCTCCGATCAAGATCCCACGATACGTTACAGAGATCAAAGTATCGCCAGCAAAGATCCCTTCTTTAGGATCACGAGGTTTGCGGTCCATGATATTTGGCTCGGCTTTTTCCATCCCTAAAGCGATCGCTGGTACAGAGTCATTTACTAAATTGATAAACAACAATTGTAACGCTGTAAATGGATTGTTCCAGTCCATGACTAAAGCAAAGATGATCGCAATGATCGCACCTAAGTTTCCAGCAAATAAATAAGCAACAGATTTTTTGATATTGTCAAAGACCTTACGACCCACTCCGATCGCACGTACGATCGACGCAAAGTTATCATCAGTCAAGACCATTGCTGCGGCATCTTTAGCCACTTCAGTTCCTGTTCCCATAGCGATTCCGATATCTGCTTGTTTCAATGCTGGGGCATCATTTACTCCGTCACCAGTCATCGCGGAAATGTTGCCTTTGTTTTGCCATGCCCGTACGATACGGATTTTATTTTCTGGTGAAACACGAGCATACACTGAAACTTTTTCTAGTGTTGCATTTAATTCTTCTTCAGATAATGCATCAAGTTCTGCTCCCGTCAATGCTTGATCACCTTCTTCATATAACCCGATCTCTTTTGCAATCGCGCGAGCCGTTGTCTTATGGTCACCTGTGATCATGATTGGTTTAATACCTGCACTTTTCGCTTGTTTGATAGCATCAAATACCTCTTCACGTGGTGGATCGATCATCGCAAGTAATCCCAAGAACGTGAAATTATTCTCATCATCCAACGTTACCTCATTTGTTTCGATCGGTTTATAGGCAAATGCCAAAACACGTAGCGCTTTATTTGAAAATTCTTCATTTTTTGCTTGTAAAACTTGGCGTGCTTGATCGTCCATTTCTTTGACTTCTGCTTGTTCTAGATAATGTGTACTTAAAGAGAAGATGATATCCGGCGCCCCTTTAGTCAACAACACTTTTTTTCCATCGATTTCATGAACTGTCGACATCAATTTGCGATCAGAATCAAAAGGTAATTCAGCCAATCTTGGATAGGTTTGACGCATTTCATCAGAAGACTGCGAAAGTTCATTGGCAAAGTCGATCAGAGCGATCTCAGTTGGATCCCCAATTTTTTTGCCTTCTTCATTGACAGAAGCATCATTGGCTAAGACGGCTGCTTGTAATAAGCGTTCTTCATCTTTTTCTAAAGTATCTTTTCCAAACGAAGCTTCTTGGCCTAATAAATAGGATTCGACAACAGTCATTTTATTTTGTGTCAATGTACCTGTTTTATCGGTACAAATAATACTTGTTGAACCTAATGTTTCAACGGCTGAGAGTTTGCGGATAATTGCATGTTCTTTAGCCATCTGTTTTGTTCCCATCGACAATACGATAGTCACGATCGACTGTAGCGCTTCAGGAATCGCGGCTACCGCTACCGCTACCGCAAACATGAAGGCATTGATTACGCTTGGCCAAACATCACTTGGACCTTCGATAAAGATCCGCGCCAATTGGATTCCAAAAATAATGACAGACAACGCCAAGATCGCAAGACCTAATTTTTGTGAGAATTTGTCAAGATTGCGTTGTAATGGTGTTGCTGAAGTCGTGGCATTATTTAATAAATCGGCGACTTTTCCGATTTCCGTCGTGGTACCCGTATCTGTAACTAAAAATTTACCCCGTCCATAAACGACTAATGTCCCACTAAAGACCATATTGACACGGTCACCGACTTGCGCTGTCTGATGAAGTGTCGTCACTTCTTTTTCAGCTGGAACGGATTCACCTGTCAACATCCCTTCATCGACTTTTAAGCTTCCTGCTTCTAACAGTCGACCATCTGCAGGAACGAAATCCCCCGCATCGAGTAAAACAATATCCCCTACGGCAACTTCACGAGCCGGGATCGTAGTAGCTTCATTGTCACGTAAGACCTTAGCTGACGGAGAAGATAACTTTTTTAAAGCATCGAGTGAGTTTTCCGCTTTTTTCGTTTGGATCACGCTCACAACCGAATTTAACAATAGTACCGCAAAAATAACCAATGATTCGATCGTTGAACCCATGATCATTTGCACAATCGCTACGATCAGTAAGACGATGACCATTGCGTCTTTGAACGTTTCCAGAAACAATTTCCAGACCGGTGTTTGTTCCTTAGCTTTTAGCTCATTGTACCCATCTTTTTCTAACTTTTCTTTGGCTTGCTGGCTGCTTAGACCTGTCTCACTAGTTTGAAACTCTGTGAGTAAGCTGTCTACCTCTTGTTGGTAATACGGTTTGTTTTCCAATCTTGATCCCTCCATTTGTTTGACTGCTGACGAAAATAAGAAAAGACCTAAGATAATCACTCGATTCTTACAATCAAATAATTATCTTAGGTCTTACCGTTTAAAATAATACCAGAAAACCAATCACTCGGTTAACTTACTGTTGATATTATCGCGACTTTCGCCACCAGTTACTCCCCTAAGAGTATGAATATTCTGTAATAAGAATAGCAAACTCCTAAATAAAATGCAATTGAAACGATCAAAAAAGCTGAGTCAAATGACTCAGCTTTTTATTTAGGCAATGATCGAACCATTTGGCATACCTTTTGGTGCTTCGACTACTTGTAATTTTCCATTTGGATCTTCGGCAGATAAAATCATCCCTTGACTGATCAAGCCACGGATTTTGCGCGGTTTCAAATTCGCGACGATCACGACTTTTTTCCCGATCAATGTACTTGGTGACTCATAATACTCTGCAATCCCAGACAAAATCTGACGGTCTTGAACATCGCCAGCAGCTAAACGAAATTGCAACAATTTATCCGCACCTTTGACTTTTTGACAATCGATGACTTCAGCGACCTTTAATTCGACTTTATCAAAATCCTCGTAAGCGATCTGTTTGTCTTTAACTGAAATAAATTCAGTTTCTGCTGGATCCCATTTGACTGAAGCATCCGCACTTTGAGTTCCTTCAGCCATTTTTTCTTTGATGTAAGCTACTTCTTCTTCAATATCTAGACGTGGGAAAATCGGTGTTCCTTTTTCTACCACTTTGATATCTTCTGGAAATTCGCCAAAATGTAGACTCGTTAGATCTCCAGTGATCTCTTTTAATCCTAGTTGTTCAAAGATTCTTGCCGGAGTTTCCGTCATGATCGGCTGTAACAATAAGGCAACTAGACGCAGTGACTCTGCTAGATGGATCATAACGCTATCTAATTCAGCTTGTTTGTCTTCTTCTTTTGCTAAGACCCAAGGCTGTGTTTCGTCGATATATTTATTTGCACGAGAAACAAGCGTCCAGATCTCTGCTAAAGCTGTCGAGAACTCCATTTTATCCATTGCTTCACGGTAACGACCGATCACATTAGCAGCTGTCGTGGATAGTTCGCTATCAAAAGCAGTTACTTTTGATTTATAGGTCGGTACTTGACCATCGCAATACTTATTGATCATCGCGATCGTACGATTTAGTAAGTTTCCTAAATCATTTGCTAGATCATAATTTACTCGTGAGACAAAATCTTCTGGTGTGAAAATCCCATCACTACCAAATGGTACAGAACGCAATAAGTAATAACGCAATGCATCTAAACCATACCGTTCGACTAACATTTCTGGATAGACGACATTCCCTTTTGATTTAGACATCTTGCCTTCTTTCATCAATAACCAGCCATGGCCAAAAATTTGTTTTGGTAATGGTAGATCTAATGCCATCAGCATGATCGGCCAATAGATCGTATGGAAGCGTACGATTTCTTTCCCAACCATATGGACATTTGCTGGCCAATATTTTTGAAACAATTCATCGTGATCCGTACCATAGCCTAAAGCAGAGATATAGTTTGCTAGTGCATCGATCCAGACATAAACGACATGTTTAGGGTCATTTTTAACTGGGATTCCCCAAGAAAATGTCGTACGTGATACTGCTAAGTCTTCTAAACCTGGTTTGATAAAGTTGTTGATCATTTCATTTTTACGTGATTCCGGACGAATAAACTCTGGGTGCTCTTCATAATAGGCCAATA
This sequence comes from uncultured Enterococcus sp., assembly GCF_913775425.1. Lineage (GTDB taxonomy): Bacteria > Bacillota > Bacilli > Lactobacillales > Enterococcaceae > Enterococcus_G. The sequence goes on along the minus strand of NZ_CAJYIS010000087.1, from coordinate 12,575 downwards.
AGCGATCTGCGTATTTACTCATTTTAAAGAAATAAGATTCTTCTTTGACTAACTCGACTTCATGTCCGCTTGGCGCTTTTCCGCCCGTTACATTGCCTTCATCATCGCGATAAACTTCAGCCAATTGCGTTTCAGTAAAAAATTCTTCATCAGAAACGGAATACCAACCTTCATATTCACCAAGATAGATATCGCCTTGATCTAGAAGTTGTTGGAAGATTTTTTGAACTGTTTCTTTATGATAGTCATCCGTCGTACGAATGAATTTATCGTAACTGATATCTAGTGTCTTCCATAATTTTTGGACATCCGCTGCCATTTTGTCCACATATTCTTGTGGTTTGACACCTAGTTCAGCAGCTTTTGTTTCAATTTTTTGTCCGTGTTCGTCTACACCTGTTAAATAAAACACATCAAATCCCATCAAGCGTTTATAACGTGCAACTGCATCACACGCGATCGTTGTATATGAGTTTCCGATATGTAATTTCCCACTTGGATAATAAATCGGCGTTGTAATATAAAAAGTTTCCTTTTCAGCCATGCGTGAGCTTCCTCCTCTGTACTTCGAAAGTATTCTTCGATAGTATACCATATTTTAAATTTATCGTAGTCAAATTTCTCTGTATTTTCTCATTTTACCCTAGCATTTTTTTGTGTATCGTCGTTTTTTTGCTATAATAACAAAAAAAGAGAAGGGGCGAAAACATGCGTAAAAAACAGTCGATTTTTATTTTATCGCTAAGTGTGCTGACCGCGTTTCATATCGTGTTTGCAAATTTCTATCCACGCATCTATGGCTATATGAATGCACAAGACCGTTTGACTGCCTTTCTTAGTGTGTCGGTTATTATCCGCGGCTTGCTGTTGATTTTGATTTCGATCGCAGGCTTCACTTGTATTCGTGAAAACCGCCGATTATTGCCGATTTATCTTGGACTATTCTTAGTGAATCTTGTACTATTTTTCTTTATTTAATGAGTATCGACTTGATTTGAAAGGAGTACCGTATGCAATTTACAGATCGTGAGCAAGAAAAAGAATACTATGAACATCAGGCGACACAAGCGGAATTTTTAACTTGGTATCAGCAACAAGAAAAACCAAAATATGTGACCCCCTCTTTAACTGTCGATATGGTCTTGATGTGTTACAGTCGTCAAGATGATCAGCTAAAAGTGCTACTGATCAAACGAAAAGGACATCCTTATAAAGATTCTTGGGCATTACCTGGAGGCTTTGTCAATCAACATGAGTCGACTGGTGAAAGTGTCTTACGGGAGACGAAAGAAGAAACTGGTGTCTTGATCTCTACACAAAACATCGAACAATTACACACGTTTAGTACTCCAGATCGCGATCCACGCGGCTGGGTCGTCACCGTTAGTTATTTGGCCTTCATTGGAGAAGAACCCCTAACCGCAGGAGACGATGCGCAAGATGTCCGTTGGTTTTCACTAGAACGTCACGACAAAATGATCGTGTTGCAAAATGAAGATATCTCGATCAAACTTGATCTAACGACGGGTGAAGCTTCTGGTACTAATCAACTGGCCTTTGACCATAGCGAGATCATTTTACGCGCATTCAAACGTATCTTGAATAAGATGGATCACGAGCCACAAGTCTTGCAAGTATTGGGCAATGACTTCACCATCACAGAGGCCCGTAAAGTATTTGCGAAATTTTTAGGTGTGGATTATCGTTCGATCGACCACTCTAATTTGAAAAAATCACTGCTCCATTTTTTACATGAAACAGGTGAAAAACCGATGGGTATCGGTCGACCTTCTAAAACTTATCGCTTAGATTCCGATTCGTTTGGTGAAGATCGCTTTTAAATACAAAACACACTCCGAAAAATCGGAGTGTGTTTTTTGGTTTTTCATAATTAGTGAGCTGTTATTCCTAGAAACAAAAAGACTTAACTTTTTTCTATACCCTAGGCGATCCCTGGCGCCCCTATCCAGTTCTAGTTTTGATTGATTACGAAAAAAACTCTCGACCTAAGTGTTCAATCTGTTCACTTTTGGTTTGTTGATCACTTTTAACATCGATCAACCGTAGCTCTTTTCCATACCACTTACCCTTATAACGTAATTTTTGCATAAATAAATGCCAGTCGGTTTCAGTAAATGAACAATTTTTTTCAAAATTAGGTTCTTTTTCAAGAAACACGTAATCATATTCCTCAATCAACTTTAATGTCAATTTATCGATATAATCCGTCTTTTGATACATCCGCGTCAAATAGAGTTTATCTACTCGTCGTTTTTGTTTCTGATAATTTTTGGCACATTCTCGATGCAATTTACGCTTTTTCACTATTTTCGCTCGTAACTCCAACTTTTGACGCGCTCGAGCCAATCGCGCTTCGACCGTATTCTCATGTGGCACTGGTAAGTTCTCTTTCCCACAAGAGACACTGACTAAATGTTTCGGACAATAAGCTACTCCTACGACTTTCTTGGTTTTTGGTAAAGCCGTGGTTTCTTCTAGACACAACAAGGAAACATAGTACTCTTCTCCATTTTTCGCTGAGATCGTAGCGGATTTGATTTGTCCTTTTACTTCGCGGTGCTGATGAATATCGATCAACGATTTAAGCTTTGGCACTTTCAGCTTTCCTTCTTCAAAATAAATCGTATGTTTTTGATTATTTGTCGTATAGGATTGCCAAGTTTTTTTCTTACTTTTTAAATTTGGATAGCCTGCGCGCCCTTTGAAAAAATTCAAAAAGGCGCGATCTAGATTTCGCTGAGCGTTAGCTAGTGCGAGACTATCGGTTTTCTTTAAAAAGGGGTACGTAGCTTTTAATGAAGCTGGTGTCAACTTCAAACTCTCTTTTGAGTAATGGTCTTCTTTGCGTGCCATCAGTAAGTGATTGTACACAAAGCGTACACAGCCAAATGTTTGGGTAAAAAATTTTTGTTGTTCTTCATTTGGATAGATACGAAACCGATAACCTTTTAAGACATTCATTGGCTAGCCCCCTTTGCAAGATTAGGCTTTTGCTGCGGCTTTCTTCGCGGCTAATTTTTCTTGATACATTGCAACTTCGTCATCGGCTGCATAAACAAAATGACCATCTGCGATTTCTTGCATCCGTCGTGGTTTATTTGGATCTAAAGTACTTGCGTATTTGATACGTTTACGTTTGCGTTCGATTTCTGGATCTGGTAATGGAATCGCTGAAAGTAAGCTCTCAGTATAAGGATGGACTCCGTAGTTATAGACTTCATCGCTTGATCCCACTTCTAATAATTTTCCTAAGTGCATCACGCCAATACGATCACTGATATGTTTGACCATCGACAAGTCATGGGCAATAAAGAGATACGTCAAATTATGTTCTGCTTGAAGATCTTGCAACAAGTTGACCACTTGTGCTTGGATCGATACATCGAGTGCTGAGATCGGTTCATCACAGATAATAAATTTAGGATCTACCGCTAACGCTCGAGCGATCCCGATACGTTGACGTTGTCCACCTGAGAATTCATGCGGATAACGTGTTCCATGAGACGGATTTAATCCAACGGTACGTAAAAGATCATCGACACGTTGATTCCGTTCTTGTGGATTTTTCGCAAGACCATTTACATCGATTCCTTCAGCGATAATATCACGAACCTTCATTCGTGGATTTAAAGAGGCATATGGATCTTGAAAGATCATTTGCACTTCACGACGGAATTTTGCTAAATCTTTTTTCCCTTTGATCTTCATCACGTCATCGCCGTTGAATAAAATTTGACCGTCTGTAGGTTCATTCAATCGGATCACACTACGACCAGTAGTCGATTTTCCACTACCAGATTCCCCTACTAGTCCAAAGGTTTCACCTTCATAAATGTGAAAGGTAATATCATCGACGGCTTTTACTTCGTCTTTACGGCCAACATTAAAGTATTGTTTTAGGCCTTGTACATCTAATAAAACTTTTTTCACTTACCTTTCCTCCTCTTAATCTTCAAATGCATGTTCGCGGAATTTTTTCCAACGAATTTGGATTTCTTCTGGCGGTGTTACTTTTGGCGCTTGTGGTGCAAGTAACCAAGTAGCCGCTTTATGCGTTGGCGATACATCGAAAAACGGCGGTTGTTGTTCCGCATCGATTTGCATCGCAAACTCATTACGTGGATAGAATGCATCTCCTACTGGTGGTTGCAAAAGATCTGGTGGTGAACCTGGGATCGCGTATAAACGTTCCCCATTATTTTCAAGAGTTGGCATTGAACCAAGTAAGCCCCATGTATAAGGATGTTGTGGATTATAAAAGATCTCACGCGCTGTTCCGATCTCAATGATTTTCCCAGCATACATCACAGCTACACGATCCGCAACGTTGGCTACTACTCCAAGGTCATGGGTAATAAAGATAATCGATGAATTGATTTTCTTTTGGATATCTTTTAACAATTCTAAAATTTGTGCTTGAATCGTCACATCTAGAGCGGTTGTAGGCTCATCTGCGATCAAGACTTGTGGATAACAGATCAACGCGACCGCGATGACGATCCGTTGTCGTTGTCCACCTGAAAATTGGTGAGGATAATTCTTTAAGCGTTTTTCCGCATTTGGGATCCCCACTAGATTTAATAGTTCAAGAGCTTGTGCCATAGCATCTTTTTTGGATACTTTTGTGTGTTTCATTAATGATTCAGCAACTTGTTTCCCAATTGGCATCGTTGGATCTAGTGATGTCATTGGATCTTGGAAGATCATTGCAATTTCTTTACCGCGCATTTTTTGTAGTTCTTTTTCACTTTTCATGACGATATCTGAACCATTAAATAAGATTTGACCGTTCTCGATATTCGCATTTCCAGCTAAAAGCCCCATAATACTACGAGTCGTAACTGATTTCCCACTTCCAGACTCTCCTACGATCGCAAGTGTTTCACCTTCATGTAAGTCAAAACTTACGTTACGGATCGCTTGGACTTTTCCAGCATAGGTATCAAAAGAAATTTCTAAGTCTTTTACTTCTAATATTTTTTTCATGCTATCACTCTTTCATCTTCGGATCAAACGCGTCACGCAAGCCATCAGCTAATAAGTTAAAGCCAATCATGATTGCTGAAAGCGTTACGGCCGGAATCCATAATTGATATGGTAAGAATAGGAATGTTTTGTATCCATCACTTAGCAATGTTCCTAGTGAAGCTGCTGGTGGACGTAAGCCTAACCCAATAAAGCTTAAGAAAGCTTCAAAGAAGATCGCTGACGGAATACTAAACATCATTTGAATAATAATCACGCTTGAGATATTTGGCAAAATATGTTTAAAAGCGATTTTTGATTTGGTTTCACCTAAGGTCGTCGCAGCCAAGACAAATTCTTGATCTTTTAATTTCATGGTCTGCGCCCTGACAATTCGGGCCATAGGAATCCAGTTGGTTACGGCCATAGCGGCAATGATTGACGGAATCCCTGGTTCTAATACAACTAACATCAAGATCATCACAACTAAGTTCGGAATCCCTGATAAGATCTCTAAAATACGTTGCATGATATTATCGACACGACCACCAAACAGTCCTGAAATCAGACCGTATGTGACCCCGAAAATAATATCCAAACTCGCCGCAATAAAGGCGATCAATAATGAGATACGTGTTCCCATGAATAAACGACTTAGTAAATCACGACCTAAGCTATCTGTTCCAAGATAGAAATAAGTATCTTTAGGTACTCCTGCTTGCTCGTATTTGTTGACTAATTTTCCACCGACTTCAGCATAACCGTTTAACCCATTGATATTGATTCCTGGAATCTTTGGTGGTAAGTTCGTATATTTCACATTTTGTGCAGTTGGATCATGAGGCGTTGCAACAATCGTTACGACAGAGATCAAAATAATGATCGATAAGAAAATAATCGAAAAGACAGCTGCTTTATTTTTTTTCAAACGACGCCAAGAATCTTGCATAAATGTCAAAGAAGGCATTGCGATTTCTTCGCGTTTATCGCTTGTTTCTTTTTTTAATGGTTCAAAAGCTGAAGCTGGGATTGCTTCGATTTCTTTTGGTGATAAATGATTTGAGTTTTCCATTACCCACGACTCCCTTCTGATACACGAATACGTGGATCAACGATACCATATAAAATATCTACGATTAAAATAACAAAAATCAACATTGCAGAATATAAAATCGTTACAGCCATGATGGTTGGATAGTCATTTGTTGTGATCGATTTTACGAATTGTTCCCCGATACCAGGGATCGCAAAGATATTCTCAACAACAAGTGAACCTGTCATCAAGCCTACTGCCAAAGGTCCTAATAAAGTTAAAAGTGGGATCAAACTATTCCGCAAACCATGACGGAAGACGATTTCCCAACGACTCAATCCTTTAGCACGTGCCAATTCAACATAATCGCTATGCAAAACCTCAACCATTTCCGTTCGAATGAAGCGTGCCGAATCGGCTAATGGTGACATGGCTAATGCGATCGTTGGTAAGATCGTGTAGGCAAAGGAATCCCATTTCGCAATCGGTAAAATGTGTAGTTTCATCGCAAAAACATATTGTAACAATACTGCAAATACAAAGTTAGGGATTGAACGGCCTAAGATCGCCACTAAAGTAGCTGTTGTATCGATCCATGTATTTTGACGCATCGCAGAGATCGAACCTAGTAAGATCCCGCCAAGTGTTCCGACAATGATCGCTTGTAACCCTAATTGTAAAGATGGCCCGATACGTGCGCTAAGTAGGTTTGCTACTGGTTGATTTTTAAATTGGAAAGATACACCAAAATCAAAATGCAACAGATTAGATAAATAGATCCCGTATTGGACGATAACTGGTTTATCGAGTCCCATTTGTTTATTTAATAAGGCGATCTGTTCCGCACTTAATTTTTCAGCATTCGTATAAGGTGTTCCTGGTAATAATTTCATTAAGAAATACGTGATTGTTGCAATGATCCATAGCGTGATCAACATAAAGAAGACACGTTTTAGGATATATTTAAAAAAACTATTCACTTCTTGTTCCTCCTAAGTGTTTTGACTTATAAACAATAATTCTGTAAAGTTATTTTATTATTTATGTATAGAAAGGAGTCTCGCATGCATCTTAGAAAGAGTACATGGGTTATCAGTCTCAGCTGTCTTCTTGTCAGTCTTGTTTGGTTAGTCTTCAAAAACCAACTTACCTTTTCCCATTTATCTGACGTCCTTTTTTTATTTACCCTTTTCTTTTTGATCATCGGTGCGTTATTATGGGTATTTGCTTCTGGATCATTTGATTTTTTTCAATACTCCATGAAAAAAGCCTTTAAAAAAGCCGATGATGAGTATTTAAAATTATCTGATGTCGGAAAATCAAGTTACCGTTTTTGGTTAGAACCAGCAGTGATCTTATTACTATTGAGCTTGATCAGTCTAGCTTGCTCAAACCTATAAAAATGAGGACGAGCTAGAGCGATTTTGCTCTAGCTTTTCACTCATTTATTTTTTATTCGCTAACTTTTACCCATTTATAGTCATATTGTGCTCCAGAGCTATGTGTTACGACTCCTTTGAAATCAGGATTACGTAGATGTGCTTGTGCTTTTTGGAATACCGGTGTCACTCCTTGTTGTTCCATGATCACTTTTTCTGCCCCTAGTAGATCTTGCCAACGTTTATCTGGATCAGCCACATCTGTCGTACCAGAAGCTTCCACTAACTGATCGTATTCTGGATTACTCCACTGACCACGGTTATATGAATTCCCAGTCACGAACAAATCTGTAAAGCTACTTGCATCGGCGTAATCTGCGCCCCAGCCACCCATTACAACGTCGAAATCACCTGCACTTGAACGATCTAAACGAACAGCAAAAGGTACTGGTGATACGGTCACTTTCACACCATCAAGTTGTTCCTGGACTGCATTTTGAATGTATTCAACTACTTTTTTCGTAGAATCATCATCAGATGCAATAATGTCAAACGTTAATGAATCGATTCCCAATTCTTGCTTAGCTTTTGTCCAATATGCTTTAGCTTTTTCAGGATCATAAGAAACTAACGTCCCCGCAGCTTCTGTAAATTCGGTACCATCTGGCCCAAACGTTAGATTTTTTGGAATCAATCCAGTCGATGCAATCGAACCATCACCCAATACATTTTTGATCAATGCATCGCGGTCTAGCGCATATGAGATCGCTTGACGTAGATTTGCATTACGAAATGGTGAATCTTCTTTTCGTTGATTGTACTCAAGATAAGAAGTACGACCATCTTCTTCTGAAACGAAAGCTTCATCGTTTGCCATTTGTTGTGCAAGTTCACCTGATAAAATCACATCATCTGCTTGGCCATCTTTGAATAGATTTAAAGCCGTAGACGATTCTTTGATGACACTAACATTGATTTTATCTAAGTCGACATTGTCCTTATCCCAATACTCGTCATTTTTTGTATAACTCCAAGTCGTATCTGTTCCTGGTCCATCAAAATCCGTTAAGGTAAATGGTCCATTATAGACAGATTTGTCGCTTGCAGTCGCATATTTATCTCCATTTGCTTCAACCACTTTTTGATTTTGTGGGAAGAAAGAAGGAAATGCTAATAAATATTGGAAATAAGGTGTGGCTTTTGCTAACTTGATTTCTAATGTGTGATCGTCAACTGCTTTGATCCCTAATTGATCAACTGCTTTTTTTCCTGCTACGATATCAGCAGCATTTGCAACTGATTCAAATAAATAGGCATATTCAGACGCCGTATTTGGATCAACCGTGCGTTGCCAACCATAGACGTAATCCGCAGCTGTTACTGGATCACCATTTGACCATTTCGCATTGTCTCTTAATTTGATTGTATAGGTTAATCCATCCTCACTGACTGTTGCAAGTTCACTTGCTCCAGCTGGTTGTGGTTTATTCTCCGCATCCAAACGATAGATTCCTTCATACACATTATTTAACGCCGTAAAACTGATTGTATCAGTCGCTACCGATAGATCTGCTGATGGCATTTCTTGTTGAACTGCAACATTAAACACTTTTTCAGTTTTTTGATTGCTATCAGCACTATTGCCGGTCGAACAACCTGCTAAAACGAATCCACATAACACTAAAAAACCAACTGTACTTTTTTTCATATAACCCATCCCCTTTTTTTCCGCTAAACGCAAACCTCTCTCTAGAACAAGAGATGCCGATCTAGTAAGTAACCAACTGACTAGATCGACAAATCTAAAAGAGTATGATTATTGTTCGATATATGTCCATTTGTAATCGTATTTCGCACCCGCACTGTGGTGAACGATTCCTTTAACTTCAGGATTCACTAAGTGTGCTTCAGCTTTTTGATACAATGGCACGACACCTTGTTGATCCATAATGATTTTTTCGCCGGCTAATAAATCATCCCAACGTTTTTCTGGATCATTGGCATCTGTTGTCGCAGCTGCTTCGATTGCTTTATCGTATGAAGCATCGCTCCATTGACCACGGTTGTAAGAGTTACCTGTAACAAATAGATCTAAGAAACTACTTGCATCTAGGTAGTCAGCTCCCCATCCGCCCATTACAACATCAAAGTCACCCGCGTTTGAACGGTCTAGACGTACTGAGAATGGTACTGGGCTAAGTGTTACACTTACACCATCTAAAGATTCTTGAATCGCACTTTGCAAGTACTCAGTAATTTTCTTAGATGAATCTGCGTCTGAAGACAAGATATCAAATTTCAATGAATCGATATTCAATTCTTTCTTCGCTTTTTCCCAATGTTCTTTGGCTTTTGCTTGATCATACGCTAATTGATCACCTGCAGCTTTGGCAAAGTCTTCGTCACCATTTGGACTTGTCATTAAATCTTTTGGTACTAGACCAGTTGATACGATCGAACCGTCACCTAAGATCGAATCGACTAAGGCTTTACGATCGATTGAATAAGAGATCGCTTTACGTAAGTTTTCATTACGGAAAGGTGAATCTTCTTTACGTTGGTTTAATTCTAAGTAATTTGTTGTTGCTTCTGGTTCTGTGACATAAGCTGGATCATTTGCCATTTGTTGTGCTAATTCACCAGTCAGTACGATATCGTCTGCTTTACCATCTTTAAATAAGTTTAAAGCAGTTGACGATTCTTTTACGACACTTACATCGATTTTCGATAATTTTACATTATCTTTATCCCAGTAATTATCATTTTTTGTATAACTCCAAGCAGTATCTGTACCTGGTCCATCAAAATCTGTTAAGGTAAATGGTCCGTTATAAACTGCTTTGTCGCTCTTTTGTGCGTAATCTTTACCCATTTCTTCAACCACTTTTTGATTTTGTGGGAAGAATGTTGGGAAAGCTAATAAGTAATCAAAGTATGGTGTTGCTTTTTCTAAAGTGATTTCTAATTCAGTATCACTAACTGCTTTGATTCCTAATTGATCTGGGGCCATTTCACCTTTTGTGATCGCTGCAGCATTTTTAACAGGTTCGAATAAGTAAGCATACTCAGAAGCCGTTTCTGGTTTAACTGTACGTTGCCAGCTGTAAACATAATCCGCTGCCGTTACTTTGTCACCATTTGACCATTTGGCATCGTCACGTAATTTGATTTTATACGTTAAACCATCTTCACTAACTTCTGCCATCTCAGCAGCGCCAGCAGGTTGTGGTTTATTGTCTTTATCTAAACGATAGACTCCTTCGTAAACGTTGTTCAATGCAGTAAAACTGATAGTATCTGTTGCAAGTGAAAGATCCGCACTTGGCATCTCTTGTTGAACGACTAAATTAAATACTTCTTTTTTAGAATCACCTGAAGCACTACTTGAATCAGATGATGATCCGCCAGTTGTACATCCAGCTAATGCTAAACCACAAACAGCGACAACCCCATAAGCTAATGATTTTTTCATATGCTAAAATTCTCCTCTATCTTTTCTGATTTTTCAGAATACTTGCTATTATCTGAATTAAGTTAGATTTTAATTAGTAATTATTAAAAAAGCAAGTGTAAATCCCAAAATTATGAAAAAAAAATTCATAATTCCCTAAATTCATGACAAAATTAGGCAAAATTATGAATTTTCTATCGTTTATTTACATATTTTTCGTTATACTTCGACTTTTTTGGTGTTAGGGACACGACGACGACGTTCTTTCGCGATCTGTTTACTACGTAATTGACCACAAGCAGCATCGATATCTGTCCCATGTTCTTTTCGGATCACACAATTGACACCGGCTTTTTTCAACGTATCATAAAAAGCTAGCACAGCCTGTTTGCTACTACGAGAGTATTGATCGTGTTCACTAACAGGATTATAGGGAATCAAATTGACATACGTCAGCTTTTTCTTATCTTTTAATAAAGCAGCCAGTTCTCTGGCATGCTCCACTTGGTCATTGACCCCACTAAGCATGATGTACTCAAATGTGATCCGTCGATTGGTCGTGGCCAAATATTCATCGACAGCATCCATGAGTTTTTCTAGCGGAAAGGTATTGTTGATCTTCATGATCGCACTTCGAACGTCATTATTTGGGGCATGTAATGAAATCGCCAAGTTGATTTGTAAAGGCTCTTTGGCAAAGGCTTTGATTTGTGGCACGAGTCCACTAGTTGACACTGTAATGTGACGTGCCCCAATAGCTAATCCTTTCGCATCATTGACGATCGTCAAGAATTTCATCAAATTACGATAATTATCAAACGGCTCACCGATCCCCATGACCACGATATGCGATACCCGTTCTCCTTGATGACGTTGATCGAAATAATGCTGAACCATCATGATTTGTGCGACGATTTCACCTGCCGTTAAATCACGCTGTTTCTTTAAAATCCCACTTGCACAAAACGTACAGCCGATATTGCAGCCGACTTGGGTCGTGACGCACACAGATAACCCATACTCTTGACGCATCAAAACAGTTTCTATCATATGCTTGTCAGGTAATTGGAAAAGATATTTTATAGTGCCATCAGCAGATTCTTGGACGACCACTTGCTGTAATGGATTGATACAATACGTATCCATCAATTTTTGAATAAAGGATTTCGATAAATTCGACATCTCAGCAAATGTTGTGACCCGCTTTTCGTATAACCATTCCCAAATCTGATTGGCGCGGTACGTTTTTTCCCCTTGTTCGTTGACCCATTCGATTAACTCTGGTTTTGTTATTCCATAAATTGAAGGTTGCATCTAAACGCCTCTTTCTGTTATTTCTTTTACTATAAGTGAAGAAGTGATCAATCTCAAGCCTTACTGTCAAAATTTAACAAAAAAAGAGGCTGTGACAGATTTCTGTCACAGTCCCTTTTTACTCATTATGACGTGGTGGAAAATCCGTCGGCGGTTCAAATAGACCATCGACGACTTCTGGTGTCGTTTCGAGTGTTTCTAGCAATACTTTCCGCGGTTTACTTCCTTCTGAAGGCCCTACGACACCATGCTCTTCCAATTCATCGATAATCCGCGCGGCACGATTGTATCCAACACGAAAACGACGCTGTAGCAATGAAGCACTAGCTGTCTGCATATCGACGACCAATTCTTTTGCTTCATTGAAGAGCTCATCTAGTGGTTCAGCTGAAGCTTCACTCGTCATCGCCTC
>NZ_CAJYIS010000086.1 GCF_913775425.1 uncultured Enterococcus sp. | reverse complement strand
AAAATCACCACCATTTTTATGGCGTTCAATTTGCATGGCAAGTAATTGATTGTACACAAAGCGATTGATATGGAAATTAGATTCGATGAATTCAATTTGTTTTTGAGTAGGATATAGTTTAATTTTGATTCCTTTCAGTTTCATTATGATTCATCTCCTTTAATCGTTGGCCGTCAATATAATTCGCAATAGCATGTTCATTTGTCGTTCCAATACTTTCAACAAAATAGCTAGGGGACCAAAATTGTCTATCCCCTTCTGGCTTCCCAGAATTGGTTTTCAGTTCTGGATGCAGTTGGAAAATCTTCCGAGCACTAATCCCTTTTAGCCAACGAACAATATTGGTCACAGATAATTTTGGTGGGGCACTTATCCACAAATGTATATGATCATCCAGACCAATCTCCATTTGAGATATCGTAAATCCATATTCATTCGCAATATCATGGAGTAATTGTTTTAAATCTGTTTCAATTTGACCCTTTAATACTTTGTTTCGATATTTGGTTCCCCAAATGAGATGGTAGTTTAAATTGTATACAGAAGTCCTACCATATGTGAATCGTTTATTATCTTTCATATCAGCACCTCTAAATAATTATACCATTACCATATGTGAATTAAAAATAAACAGAACGGGAATTCATCTCGGCATTGAAATACCGAGTTTCCTTCTCGTTTAATCAAAAAAGAGGTTGTGACAAATATTTGTCACAACCTCTAAAAATAGTGTTCCAAAAGTAGCTCCTTTGAAAAACAAGTCGCAGTATACCGAAATAGATGAATCGATTATCGGAAATGATGCGGCTGATTTCTTAGAACGGCCCACTTCTGTCACAACAGTTTTTTACATCATGCCGCCCATCATTGATGGATCCATTGCTGGAGCAGCTTTTTCTGGTTCTGGTTTATTCGCTACAACAGCTTCTGTTGTTAACAATAATGCCGCTACTGATGCAGCATTTTGTAGTGCTGAACGTGTCACTTTAGTTGGATCCACGATACCAGCTTCTAACATATTCACCCATTCACCAGTTGCCGCATTAAAGCCGATTCCAAGTTCAGCTTGTTTTAATTTGTCGATAATCACTGAACCTTCATAACCCGCATTTTCTGCGATTTGACGAACTGGTTCTTCTAAAGCACGTACTACGATGCGAATCCCTGTTGCCACATCGCCTTCTTCTTCTAATGCTGCTACTTTTTGAATTATGTTGACTAGCGCAGTTCCACCACCAGAAACCATTCCTTCTTCAACGGCTGCACGTGTCGCATTTAAAGCATCTTCAATGCGTAACTTCATTTCTTTTAGTTCTGTTTCAGTTGGTGCGCCAACTTTCACTACCGCTACACCGCCTGCTAATTTCGCTAAGCGTTCTTGTAATTTTTCACGATCAAAATCTGAAGTCGTTTCTGTGATTTGATTGCGGATCACTTGTACACGTGCTGCAATGGCTTCTTTTTCGCCAGCGCCTTCAACGATCGTTGTATTGTCTTTATCGACCACGACTTTGCTTGCGCGTCCTAGCATTTCGATCGATGCATCTTTTAATTCTAGGCCTAGATCTTCTGTGATCACAGTACCACCAGTTAAGATCGCAATATCTTCTAACATAGCTTTACGACGGTCACCAAAGCCAGGAGCTTTTACAGCGACTACGTTAAACGTACCACGGATTTTGTTTAATACTAAAGTTGGTAAAGCTTCACCATCTACGTCATCTGCAATGATCAATAATGGTTTGCTTTGTTGTAAGATTTGTTCGAGTAATGGCAAAACGTCTTGGATATTTGAGATTTTTTTATCTGTGATCAAGACATATGGATTTTCTAACACAGCTTCCATTTTATCATTGTCTGTTACCATGTATTGAGACAGGTAGCCGCGGTCAAATTGCATTCCTTCTACCACATCTAGTTCTGTTTCGATCCCTTTTGATTCTTCGATCGTAATCACACCATCATTGCCGACTTTTTCCATTGCATCTGCAATATAACTCCCCACTTGTTCACTACCAGAAGACACTGCTGCAACTTGTGCGATAGCTTCTTTAGTATTCACGATTGATGAAATTGCATGTAGTTCTTCGACTGCGGTTTTTGTCGCCAACTCGATCCCACGACGTACGCCTAATGGATTTGCACCAGCCGTTACGTTTTTCAAGCCTTCACGTACGATCGCTTGTGTCAATACAGTAGCTGTAGTCGTACCATCACCTGCGATATCATTTGTTTTTGAGGCAACTTCTGAAACTAACTGAGCCCCCATATTTTCAAAATGATCTTCTAATTCGATTTCTTTTGCAATAGTCACACCATCGTTTGTGATCAGTGGTGAGCCAAAGCCTTTTTCTAATACCACATTGCGGCCTTTTGGTCCTAAAGTTACTTTTACGGTATCTGCTAATTTATCTACTCCACGTAACATTGCTGAACGTGCATCTTCTGCAAATTTAATGTCTTTTGCCATTTTCTTCACCTCAAAAATAATTTTTTTATTCTACGATTGCAACGATATCTTTCGCTGAAAAAATCATATATTCAGTGCCTTCATACTTCACTTCTGAACCGGCATATTTTTCAAATAACACAGTGTCGCCCACTTTTACCGGAACAGGTGCTACTTCTCCATTATCGAGAAGACGTCCTTCTCCAACTGCGATCACGGTACCAGTTTGTGGTTTTTCTTTTGCTGCTGAAGCTAAGACAAACCCGCTAGCAGTTGTTTCTTCTTCTTTTGATACTTCGATCAATACACGATCACTTAATGGTTTTAACACGTTTTATCCCTCCAAAAAATAGGTTTTTAATATATTAGCACTCTCTTTAATCGAGTGCTAACTTACACAGATTATATTACTCATTTTTGTAGCAGAATGCAAGTTTTTTGAATAATTTTAAAAAATTCCCGGAAAAGCGATACCTTGTGTTTTTTTTGTTATACTAAGAGAAATGAAAGGAGAACGAGCATGTCTTTAAAAAAATATAGTCTATTGACGATTTTGATTTATGCTGTTTGCTACTTACTTCCAGCATTTTTCCCGATCAATTTAAGCTTATGGATCACCTTATTTACATATGTTCTTGGTGCCATCACGTTAAGTCTCGTCTATTTACGTCATGGATTGAGTCAATTTGAAAAACGTCCTGCCGATTGGAAACAAATCTTGACTTGGGGAATCGGAGGTATCTTTTTAGCTTTGATCCTTCAAGCCATCGCCTCTCAAATCGAAGTCGGTCTCTTTGGTGCCCCAGAGACATCGCAAAATACCGCACAGATTATCGGGTTTGTTCAATCACAGCCCTTCTTTATTCTAGCCGTCACAATCGGTGGCCCTATCATGGAAGAATTTGTCTTTCGTCGCGCGATATTATTGTCTTTAGCTAGTAAAACACCACTTTGGTTTGCTATGTGTGTCAGTAGTTTACTGTTTGCACTGATCCATTTTGACGGACACTTATTGCTATATACCGCACTAGGATTGTTTTTTAGTTTTCTCTATCTCAAAACCGGTCGTATCTGGACATCGATTATCTGTCATGTCGGCATGAATACCTTAGTTGTCTTACTGACGATTTTCTTAACTTAAAAAAAAGGGGGTGTGACAAACGTTTGTCACACCCCCTAAAAAGTGAATACCTAGTATTTCAGAAGCCATTTTTTCTGTCACAACTTCTTTTTAAATTGCAAATAATTCTGTCGCTCGATCAGGATCGGTATCATATAGTTTAAACGTTTCATTGACCCCTTTATCGTATTCTTTTAGAATCGTCTCCATCGTCAGATGCGCCAATTCTTTCAAATTGTTCTCGCGACTCAAATGGCCTAAATAGATCCGTTTCGTTCGATCGCCAAGTAAATCTTTCATCGCTAACGCACCATCTTCATTTGACAGATGCCCTTTATCTCCTAGTATTCGTTGCTTTAAATTCCATGGATATGCCCCCATGCGCAACATTTCTAAATCGTGATTGCTCTCGATCAAATAAGCATCTGCATCTTCAACGATCCCGCGAACGCGATCACTACAATACCCCGTATCCGTCAGTACAACAAACGATTTGCCCGCTTTATTAAATTTATAAAACTGTGGTGCTGCAGCATCATGTGACACACCAAAACTTTCAATATCTAGGTCCCCTAATGTCAACACACTTTCCATATCAAAAATATGTTTTTGCGCTACATCGACTTTGCCGATCAATGGATCCATGGCTTGCCAAGTTTGTTGATTGGCGTAGACATCTAAGCCATATTTACGTGCAAGTACTCCCACACCATGGATGTGATCCCGGTGTTCATGTGTCACCAAAATCGCATCGAGATCTTCTGGTTTACGATCAACTTCACCTAGTAATGAAGTAATTTTTTTCCCACTCAATCCAGCATCAACAAGGATTCGTTTTTGTTCACTTTCGATATATAGTGAATTTCCCGAGCTGCCACTTGCTAAAATACTGACTTGAAATGCTTGGTTCGTTTTCATTACATCTGACCCCTTTTTGTTTCTTCTTTACGAGTATACGCGAAGTGCTAATAATTTTCCACCTTGCGCACAGAAGAATTCGTGATGATTCGATTACTAAAAGCATTAACCACTTCTAGTTGATGTGAGTTGTCCGCTTTTTCGATCGATACGATCCACGCAGGAATGTATACGTTTTGACCGCGTACATTTAAAATCAAGGTATAGGCTAATTGTGCCCATTCGATCGTGGATTTAACAGGCAAACGATTATTACTGTAAAGGGTTGAGATCGCTTCTTTTTCTGTATACAACGACATCGACTCTCGTAAAGGAGTGAGATTGCTAATATAGGTTTGTGTATAATTAGTATTGATGTAGTCTCCGTTTTCTTGCGTAAAATTGAAGACTAACTGACTAGAAGGATCGTTGATCGGAATGCCTTCATAAGACTGTGTCGCGATGATTTCCGTTTTTTCATCCGATAACGTAGAAAAATTACGCTGATACGTATACTCATCGCCACGAATCACACTTTTTTTCCAATAGGTTTGACTGGCATTGGCTAAGTTTTCTTCTTTTGGCACGATAAATTTATCCATGGTTTGATGAATCAAACGCGTGCCATCAAATTTTGTTTCGCCATCAGTCAATAACTGGGCATTATTTTTCTTAACTTCAGTATACAAACTTTGCATCGTTGCGGGTTTGGCGCTCAAGTAATAGCCCGTCAAGCTTTGATCTGATAATGTTCCTTCGTAGCGAATATCGTCATTTTCCAACCGCTGTTCAATTGGAATCTTTTGGCTTTCTGGCGATACGATCATTTGATCGCTTTTTGATGCTTGGAAAATATTTAGTAAGAAAATATTCACACCCAAAAAGGCAATAAAGAAAATCCATTCAATTCGTCTAAATCCCATTAATGCTCACCTGCACTTTGCTGCAATTGTTGACTTAGTGCGTCTTGACTTTGCCATGTATGATCGTATTTGATATACCAA
The DNA here is from genome assembly GCF_913775425.1 of uncultured Enterococcus sp. Lineage (GTDB taxonomy): Bacteria > Bacillota > Bacilli > Lactobacillales > Enterococcaceae > Enterococcus_G. Next base: position 4,815 of record NZ_CAJYIS010000086.1, on the reverse strand, counting down.
GTCGGAACGAGGTCGACAACGTTCGTATCCTTGATATCACTCCACTCATACCCAACCATAATCGCAGACACTCGGCTTAAATCAAGTCCTTGTGCTTGTAAGTCTAATAAGACCGATTTATTGGAAGGAAGTTCGATCAGTTTGTCCGATGGGATCGGAATTTGGATCGTATTCAAACTCGCTGCGATTTTTACTGACCATTCGTCTTGATTTTGTGCTTTTTCTGTAAATTGCATCGACACTAGACCATCATTTTGATTGCTAAACACTGGAAAGCCTTCGACAAAAATCCGATAATTCAGTGTGTTCTCATAGCGATCAAGAAATCTTAAATTGCCATAATTCATTCCTAAGTTCCGAATATAATCGTAACTTTTCACATACAGATTATCATGGATCCCTGTAATATCGGTGTCTCGATATTCTACTAAGCGATTATCTAACTGCACGGTCATAACTTCTGATTGATCCGTCAACATCAAATCATTCGTATCGTCACTAAGTGTCGCTTCTTGAGGTGTATGAAAAAAACTATCTCTAAATACCGAGTAAGGCTGCACTGTCGAGATATAACTATACAATTTCATCTGAACCGGTTGATCGACTAAATAGTGTTGCAATAATAATTCTGGTGTAAACGTCACACGTTGCCAATTGACTTTTTCTTGTTTTAAAATCGTTGCGATTTCGGATTCATCTACTGTAACGTTTGCACTTAAGTCTGATTTTTTAGCTGCATCGACAAAATGAATCGTTTTGGTTTCACTATTGTAACTCATTTGATCAAACATCAATTCTTTATCTAACAACTGCGCATCTAAATCTAACTTGAGATCAAATAAATCAATCGCTTCATTCAGTGAGATGCGATTCATAAAAATAAAATCAAAGCCATTTTTGATGGTCGTTTTCTCAATAAATGCATCAGCAGATTCGTAACTAGTCCATTTGGGCTGTTCCATTTCACTACTTCCGATCTCGCTTAAGACACTTTTGATCAATTGTTCAGAATTCGTTTCATTGGCTTGACTATCTGTTACAGAAACCAGTTGTAACGGTAAAAAAACATCCGTTAAACTACGAAAATTTTTAGTCGTCATTTCCCCTTGGGTATTGGTTTCACTTGCAATAGGTGTAGTGGCTACTGTTTTGGTCGGATTAAGCCAAATCAAGTAAGACAAGTAAAAACTTGTCACAATGGATAAACAAAGAGCGATTCTCAGTATCATTCGTTGCCATTTCATTCCCACCAATCCTCCTCATACGGTTCATAAGGTAAACTAATAAAAAATGTCGACCCATAATTTTCGCGACTTTGAGCCCAAATCGAACCGCCATGCGCTTTGATGACTTCTCGTGAAATCGCAAGTCCCAAACCAGTTCCACCTTGCTGACGCGCTCTGGCTTTATCCACTCGATAAAAACGGGTAAAGATTTTGGTCAGATCTGCTTTTGGAATCCCTAGACCTTGGTCACGAATGCTCAACAATATATGATTATGTGTTTCAGATAGAGAAACTGTAATTGTGCCACCATCTGGCGAATATTTGATTGCATTGTTCATAATATTGTCGATCACTTGAATCATGCGATCAGCATCGACTTCCATCCATAATTCACGTTGTGTAAACTCACGTCTGATCGTATAGCGTTTTGTTTGATTGGTGACCATCATGTCGAAACGATTTAAGACAAAATTGACCAACTCATTAAAATTGACCCATTCTTTTTGTAATTGCGCATTCCCACTATCCATTCGTGAAAGATTCAAGAGATCATTGATCATACGAATCATGCGATCGGTTTCATCTAACGTGACCTTTAGAAAATTCGGAGCAATCTCAGGATCTTGCCAAGCCCCTTCACTTAACGCTTCAATATAACTTCGCATACTCGTAAGTGGGGTACGCAGTTCATGCGAAACATTTGACACGAATTCTCGTCGTTCTTGTTCTGTTTTTTCTTGCTCGGTCACGTCATGGATCACGGCAACTAAGCCTGAAATAAAGCCAGATTCGCGACGAATCATGGAAAAGTCGACACGCAAAATAAGCTGTCCGCTTTCAACTGAGTCAGATGGGCGTTCTAGTAGCAGTTCATTTTGATTTTCTAATAGATCACGTAGCGTGTAATCTTCTTCCATATGCAACATCGTCAAAATCGATAATCCGATTGCTTCTTCTTCTGTTTTCAAATCCAGTAGCGATAATGCCATTTCATTGATCGTAATGACTTTTCCACGACGATCGGTTGCGATTACGCCATCGGTCATATGCGACAAGACACTATTCAATCGATTGCGTTCTGATTCGATCGCTTCTTGAGTCTCTTCGATTCGTTCAGCTAATTGATTAAAGGTATCGGCCAACTGGCCCAGCTCGTCTTGTGCATGGATCGCGACTTTTCCACTATAATCACCGCGAGCGATCCGGATTGCTTGTTGGCGCATCTCACCGATTGGTTGTGTAATGGAGCGTGCGATAAATAGCGCAATCACCATTGAGATCACTGCTGCAATAATCGAAGACGTAACAAAAATCAATGCGGTATTTTTGATCTGCTGATATTCTTTTTCCAAATCACTTTTGATATACAGTGCCCCAATAACCGCCTCCCCTGAAGGTGATTGGATTGGTTGCACATTGATTTGAACCCTTTTACCGTCAGGATCCACGGTAATAAAACTTTTTGCTGAAAAATCATCGATGTCGCGATAGTCATTACGTTTTCCAACTGAACTTTGATCGCTAACATCCGTCGTCGCTCTCACGATCCCTTTTTCATCCACGACACGCATTTCGATCACTTGTGCATTGTCGCTATTTTCTAGTAAGCGTTGGATGGCAGCATTTGTTGTGCTTTCATCGGTATTGTCTTGTTTACTTAACTCGTTGGCCACGACGTAAGAAATCGAAGAGGCACTGTTGTTCATATCTGTAATAAAGCTATTGATGGTCGAACGTTCCAAGCCGCGAATAAAATACGCCCCGATAATCTCGATTGAAATCAACAAAATCAAGATAAATGTCAGGGCGATCTTAAAGTTCACCGACTGGAAAAAGCGAACTTTTGTTTTCATATAAGGCTTACTCCTGTTCTGGATTACGCAAGTAATATCCAACACCACGACGTGTGACTAAGTAATTTGGATGACTTGGATTGTCTTCGATTTTTTCACGTAATCGTCTTACCGTCACATCGACTGTACGGACATCACCAAAATAATCATAGCCCCAAACCGTCTGCAATAAATGTTCTCTAGTCATCACTTGTCCGATATGTTTGGCGAGATAATGTAACAATTCAAATTCGCGATGTGTCAATTCGATCGCTTCATTGTGCTTGGTTACCATATACGCTTCAGGATGAATCGTCAAGTCCCCAATACTCAACTCGGCATTTACTGGCTCTTCTGCTTCTTTTGCACTCGTTGCGCCGCGACGAAGATTTGCCTTTACGCGTGCTACTAACTCACGATTTGAAAAAGGCTTCGTAACATAATCATCTGCACCAAGCTCTAATCCAAGCACTTTATCGATTTCTGAATCTTTAGCGGTTACCATAATGATCGGCATGTCGTACGTCTTACGCACTTCACGCGCCACTTCTAATCCATCCATTTTAGGTAACATCAAATCTAAAAGAATTAAATCAGGTTCGACTTCACGCACTTTTTCAAGTGCTTCTTCTCCATCATATGCGGTAAATACTTCATATCCTTCTTTATTCAAATTAAACTTGACGATATCTGAAATCGGTTTTTCATCATCCACAACCAAGATTTTTTTCATATTGGCCACCTCTTTTTTCTTTCCGTTTACTTTATCTTTTCCATTATACAATATTTTGACGCGCGTTTCATCTTTCCCTAAAATCAGTGAACTACTCGTTGCTGAAGCAACAAGCTTTTGGGAACAGAGCGTACTTGATGTCTAAGTTTCTAGCCTACAGCGGTGTCTCCTATTAACCATGGCGTACTACATTGTTGATTGTAGGATGTCCCATACCAGTGCCTTTAACGTTAGGCAAACGCTTTGTTTAAGATGTTGATACTCGCATTGATGTCTCTATCATGATGTGTTTCACAATGAGAACAAGTAAATTCACGAATATGTAGTGGTTTTTTACCAGTGTTCTCACCACATGAAGAACAAATTTGGCTCGTATAATGAGAGGAAACAATAACCAATTCTCTACCATACCAGTCACACTTGTATTGCAGCATGGACTTGATTTTCGCCCAAGATGCATCAGCTATGGAACGTGACAAATGATGGTTCTTTATCATGTTCGATACTTTTAACTCTTCAATCACGATGGTGTCGAATTGCTTTACTAAACCAGTTGTATATTTTTGAAGATAGTCTTCTCGTTGGTTCATGATTTTCCGGTTAATTTCCGCCACCATAATGCGAGCTTTTTCTAAGTTTTTAAACGAAGATAGCTCAAGCTCAATACCTTGTTCTTTGGCAAGATTCATTTGTTTTTTCGCTTGGATTCTGCGTCTAGCAAGTTTTCGTTCCCAAAGCTTACGCTTTTTAGACAAAGTGCGTTCGAAATTTTTATTTGGTAATTTTACACCATTCGATTGTATTGCTAAATAAGAAATGCCTAGATCAATACCAACACAACGATTAGTCTTAGCTAATGTTGAAGGTTCATGTTCCACCTGAATCGTTGCCGTAAACGATCCATTCGGATTTTTTCGAATAACAGCACTCTTGATTTTGCCATTGATACGGTGTAAGCCATTTGCTCTAACGAGACCTAGTTTTGGCAATCGAATCACATGGTTATCCACAACAGAAATATTAT
>NZ_CAJYIS010000085.1 GCF_913775425.1 uncultured Enterococcus sp. | reverse complement strand
AAAAAGGAAAAGCAATTTTAAATAATCCCTTCTTAAACAAAGGTACAGCATTTAGCTTGGCAGAGCGTGCTGACTTAGAAATCGAAGGACTATTACCAAGTGCAGTGCAAACACTCGCACAACAAATCGAAGTAACATATGCGCAATTAAGCCAATTAGAAGGCCGTTACGCAAAGAACAAATTCTTGATGAATCTTTACAACACAAATCGCATTTTGTACTATGCATTAGTCGGTGAACACGTAAAAGAATTATTACCTGTCATCTATACACCAACTATCGCAGATAGCGTTCGTGAATTTTCAACCGATTTCGTTCGTCCAAATGACGCAGTCTATCTTGATGTAAACCATCCAGAAACGATTGAAGCTGTGTTAAAAAATGCTAGTCATGATCTAGAACAAGTAGATTTACTTGTGATTACAGATGGCGAAGGTGTTTTAGGTATCGGTGACTGGGGTGTTCAAGGTGTGATGATCTCAGTTGGTAAATTAGCAGTCTATACTGTGGCAGCAGGCATGGACCCAAGACGCGTATTACCGATCGTAATCGATAACGGAACCAACCGCAAAGAATTATTGGAAGATCCAAACTATTTAGGAAACCGTCAAGAACGTAAAACGGGCCAAGAATATTGGGATTATATCGATCAATTCGTTACGACAGCTAAAACTTTATTCCCTAAAGTCCTATTCCACTGGGAAGACTTTGGTCGTGGGAATGCAAGTGTCATTTTAGAAAAATACCGCAATGAAGTGACAACCTTCAACGATGATATCCAAGGTACTGGTGTGATGATGTCAGCAGCATTAAATTCAGTTGCTGAAGTAACGAAAAAACCAGTTCAAGATCATACGTTTGTCATCTTTGGTGCTGGGACTGCCGGAATCGGTGTGACCGAACAAATCAAATTGGAAATGACTTTAAATGGTTTAAGCGAAGAAGAAGCAAATAAACGTTTCTACTTAGTTGATCGTTTTGGTCTAGTGACTAAGGATCAAGAAAATCTAACAGAAGGTCAACAACGTTTTGCTCGTGATAAATCAGAGTTTGAAGGCTCAGTGTCAACATTAGCGGAAGTCATCAAAGCCGTAAAACCATCTGTTTTGATTGGGACTAGTGGCCAAGCGGGTTCATTTACCAAAGAAATCATTGAAGATATGGCATCATTTAATGAACGTCCAGCAATCTTACCGATTTCAAACCCAACAGATTTACAAGAAGCAACAGCCAAAGACATCTTAACCTTTACCAATGGTCGTGGTTTAGTTGTAACGGGTAGCCCTTCTGAACCTGTTACAATCGGTGATGTGACGTATCATATTGGTCAAGCCAATAATGCATTATTGTATCCAGGATTAGGTCTTGGGATCGTGATCAGTAAAGCATCTACTGTAACAGATAGTATGCTTTCAGCAGCCGCTCACGGCATCGCAAACTTCCAAGATCTATCACAACCAGGTATGGCATTATTGCCACCACTTGATGCGGTAAGACCTGCTTCAAAAGCTGTGGCAATGGCGGTTGTCAATGCAGCGATCAAAGATGGTGTCGCAACACAAGAAATTCAAGATGTCGAACAAGCAGTGGACAGCGCTGTTTGGAAAGCAACTTACCAAAACTAAATGAACCAATCCACCTTGAAAAGAAGGTACTGATTGGTTCCTTCTTTTCTGAAGTTTAAATCAGAAAGAGATGAAAAAAATGTTGTTTTACAATTCTGTATCAAGTGTATTCTCAATTATTTTATTAATGGCGTTAGGCTATTATTTAAAAGCCAAAAAGGCGGTCGATCCTTCTTTTAGTAAAAATATTTCAGGGCTGATCACAAAAATCGCTCTACCTGCTTCTATTTTTGTATCCGTATTAAAATATTTAACTCGCGATACGTTGATTAGCTTATCTGGTAACTTATTGTTCCCTGTATTAGCGGCTGTGATTGGCTATGCGATTGCCTATATCTTAGTAAATGTGTTACGCATCCGTCCAGGACGTCGTGGTACGTTTATCAATGCAATCGTTAATGCCAATACCGTATTTATCGGATTACCGTTAAATATTGCGTTGTTTGGTGAAAAAAGTTTACCTTATTTCTTAGTCTATTATATCGTGAATACTGTATCGACTTGGGCGATCGGTGTCTTCATTTGGGCAAACGATGATCCAACAAAAATCAAAGGCGACAAAGGAAATAGTACCTTTAGATGGCAAAAACTATTGCCACCTCCTCTTGTAGGATTTATTATTGCGATTATTTTCTTAGTTTTAAATATCCCTGTTCCAACATTCATCAATTCAACTTTAGCGTATGTTGGAAACTTAGTTACACCATTATCTTTGATCTACATCGGAATCGTGTTATACGATGCTGGTCTAAAAAATATGAAATTCGATCGCGATACGATCGTGGCACTGTTTGGTCGTTTCATCATTTACCCTGCAATCATGATCATCTTGATTTCACTAGGTAGCAGTTTCCTACACAACACTATGGAACCTGTTTTACGTAAAACCTTGATCGTTCAATCTGCAACACCAATGTTAGCTGTCTCTCCAATCTTAGCAGCTGAATCAAATGGGGATGTAGAATATGCAACCAACCTTGTCGTAACAAGTACTATCTTATTTATCGTTGTTGTGCCGATTTTAATGGCCTTCATCTAAAAAAGTGTGGTAGCTTTTGCTACCACGCTTTTTTTGCACAAACATATGCAACCGATTTTACTATTAATGGTTTATACAGGATTTAAATAAACTTAACTCTTTAACATAAAAACATTTGACTTACGCAACCGATTGCTTATAATGAATGTAGACAGAGAAAAGATGGAGGGAATTTTATGAACCAAATCAAACGATTATTTGAGATCGATCCTTGGAAATTACATACATCAACTTTAGCAATCGGTGACCGTCGCCTACAAGAATCCTTAACAAGCATGGGAAATGGCTATATGGGTATGCGTGGTAATTTTGAAGAAACCTATTCTGGTGATCACCACCTTGGCACATATATCGCCGGTGTTTGGTACCCAGATAAAACACGCGTTGGTTGGTGGAAAAATGGCTATCCTGAATATTTTGGTAAAGTTATCAACGCGGTCAACTTTTTAGCAATGGATATTTCGATCAATGGTCAAGCATTAGATTTGGCGACGATCCCTCCTGAAGATTTCTATTTAGAATTAGATATGAAAAGTGGAATTTTGCGTCGTAGCTTTACCGTAACGATCGATGAAACCACAGTGGCCTTTAAATTTGAACGTTTCTTAAGCATCGTTGAAAAAGAACTTGCAGCGATTCGTTTAGAAGCAACAGTAATCAAAGGGGAAGCACAAATCGTCGTGACGTCAAAATTAGACAACCTTGTACAAAATGAAGACAGTAACTACGACGAGCGCTTTTGGCAAGAAGTCAGTCATGAAGTGACACCTAGTCTTTCAACACTTACCGCTCGGACAGTTGAAAATCCATTTGGTGTCGAACAATTCGTAGTCACTTCTGCTATGAAACATTCCAAAGAAAGCGATCAATTAGGTGAACATGAACTAATGGTCGAGCAGACATTCAGTCAACATCTTACAGAATCGGAATCATTTAAATTAGATAAGTTTGTCGTAATTGTAACCAGTCGTGATATTCCAGAAGAACAACAAGAACAAGCTGTAGCCGAACTTTTTGAAACATTTGGTACGGACTATGAAGCGCACAAACAAGCGCAGATCGAGGCTTGGGAAAAACGTTGGCAACTTGCAGATGTCGTAATCGAAGGTGACGATGAAGCACAACAAGGGATCCGCTTTAACTTGTTCCAACTATTTTCGACTTACTATGGTGAGGATGAGCGATTAAATATCGGGCCAAAAGGCTTCACTGGTGAAAAATATGGTGGTGCAACGTATTGGGACACTGAAGCTTATGCAGTTCCTTTATATCTAGCTTTAGCAGATCCTTCTGTTACGGAGAATTTGCTAAAATATCGTTACAATCAACTCCCACAAGCTTTCTTTAATGCAAGCCAACAAGGACTTAAAGGTGCTCTTTACCCAATGGTGACGTTCACAGGTGTAGAGTGTCATAATGAATGGGAAATTACCTTTGAAGAAATCCATCGTAACGGTGCGATTGCTTATGCGATCTACAATTACACCAATTACACTGGTGATGAAACGTATCTTAAAGAAAAAGGATTAGAAGTGTTGGTCGCGATCGCACGTTTTTGGGCAGATCGAGTTCATTATTCAAAACGTAATCAATGCTATATGATCCATGGGGTCACTGGTCCAAATGAATACGAAAATAATATCAATAATAACTGGTATACCAATACTCTAGCCAAATGGGTCTTAGGATATGCTTTAGAAAATTACCGTAAATTCGAACAAGATGTCGAGTTTACAGTCACTGAGGAAGAACAAGAAACTTGGAGTGAAATTATCGAGAATATGTATCTTCCTTACGATGAAGAACTTGGTGTTTTTGTCCAACACGATACGTTCTTAGATAAAGACTTGATGCCAGTTCGTGATCTAGATCCACAACAATTGCCATTAAATCAAAATTGGTCTTGGGATAGAATCTTACGCTCTTGTTTCATCAAACAAGCCGATGTTTTACAAGGGATCTATTTCTTTGGAGATCATTATTCACTTGAAGAAAAACAACAAAACTTTGACTTTTATGAGCCGATGACAGTCCATGAATCTTCACTCTCACCTAGTATCCACGCGATTTTAGCAGCAGAACTAGGTATGGAAGAAAAAGCAATCGAAATGTATGAACGGACAGCACGACTAGATTTAGATAACTACAACAACGATACTGAAGATGGTCTGCATATCACATCGATGACAGGTAGTTGGTTAGCGATCGTTCAAGGATTTGCTCAAATGAAAACTGCGGACAATCGTCTAAGTTTCGCACCATTCTTACCAGAAAAATGGACAGCCTACGCTTTTCATGTCAACTATCGCGGACGTTTGATCGCGATCAAGGTTACGAAAACAAATGTTACATTTGAAAAATTATCAGGAGAACCATTGGACTTTACAGTCTATGGTCAATCATATCTGTTAGAAGACGACTTAACGGTCGAATTAACAAAATGACGACCAAAAAGAACGGTGAAGTTTCCTTCACCGTTCTTTTGTTTCTAGCACCTTACGCTTGACTATGTTAAGATAGATAAAGCTTTTAAAGGGGGAGTTTTTCCATGAGTATTACAGTCAAAGATGTAGCGAAAAAAGCAGGTGTGGCTACATCCACTGTCTCTCGTGTAATCAACGATCATTCTAGTATTTCTGAAGAAACCAAACGCAAAGTTCGCAAAGTCATGGATGAGCTCGGTTACGTACCTAACGTTGCCGCGCGCAACCTAGGTAAACAAGTATCGAGCACTATCGGCATTATCT
>NZ_CAJYIS010000084.1 GCF_913775425.1 uncultured Enterococcus sp. | reverse complement strand
TTAGTATAATTACAGAATTATAAAAATCAATAAACTTTTTATCATCTTTAACAATTACCCCAACATCCTCAAATGATAGTGAAGAAAAAATAGATAAATTGGCATCACGTATAGAATTAATCCATTCAACTCTTTCTTTTGATTTTTGGATTTTATCAAAACCACTATGTGGAGATATATGTTCTACATCGTAATTTCCTTCTACATAGTCATCGAAACGAAACTTAGACTTAGTATTAATACATGTTACTATATTAAAAAGCAACAATCCTCTTCGTAAATCTATAGATTCAAGTGATAATTCATCAAAATTTATCTTTTTTATCAACGTCTTAAAATCAAAAAAATCATGTTCAAGATATTGTTGATATAAAGATTTAATGTCGACTTTTTGCGCATTTAACAAATAGCCCACAAGATGATATATTTCATTATCTGAATACCAATCTTCAAATGTCATAAAACATTGTTTAACTTTTTTCCAAAAAGTCGATACAATGCCTATATTGTTTCCTTCACGAAAATATTTATTAATAACATTATAACTATATAATTCTTGAAATACTTTCTTTTCTAAACTATAATTTTTCTCTTGTTTGATTAAATCAGCAACAGCATCAAGAATAAAATCGATATGAGGTGAATTGTTACTTAAATCTTGCCCCAACCAAGCCCAAAAATTAGGTTCTTGAAGTCTTTTTTCAATTCGATCCCATTCTTGTGCTATCTCGACAAATTCATTATGATAAGTCTCATTTTTAAAATTATTTTCTCTTAAAATCAGTGCCTTCACTAACTCTGAATTGGTCAGAGGAATTTTTCCAGCATTTAATCCTGTAAAAATTTGCTCAACTTTACGAGAATCTATTTCTTTCAATATTTGATACTGAATAAAAAAAGCCCCTTTTTCTCCATCTAAGAGCTTATCTATCCATTTTTTAGAATCGTGGATTTCAAAATAACTTTTGGCAGTCATATAACATTGATGCATATAAAACCAATCGATATTTTCTGAGCTTTTCGATTCGTTATCCAAATAAAATTTCAAAAATTCCGCCGTTCCTTTTCTGGTTTCGTATTCAATTTGATATTTAATATTATCTTCGAATAACATAGATGCTTTTAAAATTATGTAAATAGTAGTTAGTCTCTGCTGCCCATCAACTAACTCTATTCGACCATCATCTAACTGGTTAACTACAATCGGCTGTAAAGAATATCTAGCATTTTCTTGCCAATTCCAAATATCATTTAACAAATCCTTAACTTGCTTTTTAGTCCAGCGATATCCTCTTTGATATGCTGGTACGAAATATTCATTTTCTGAATTTATAACTTTACCTACTTCAACTTCTGTTATCGCTTCAGTTTTTTCAAGTATATACTTCCCAATAAACTTACCAGCACGATAAATTTCAATAGCTTTCGAGTTCTCAATCTCTTGATTGAGCAAATCGTTATTCAAATCTATTCTTGTCATAAAGCGCTCCCTCGTATAAAAAGATTTCTAAAATTATTATAACATCAACTATATATATATCATCTTACCCCAGAAAAAAATCATTAAAGCTTGTTTATAATATCTAATGTTTCTTTTTTAGAACACCTACAAAAAAACTGATATAACAGAAAAATTAGAATAAGAAGATTCTTCTACTTACCTTGGTTTATAAAATTTCTCTTCATCAGTCATCATTAACGAAGAGGTGTATTATTCTATCTAATCAAAAGTATAATAAATAACAAAATCGATTAGAAACATACTCCTTATTATAATGTTATTTTCTTTACTAAGTAGCATACAGCATTTTAAATCGTGTTGTGAAACAATTATAGTGTAAACTCGTTATGATCGTTTGTTCTGCTGTATCGGTATTAATCCATGTTAGAGGCTGTGCAGTTGTTTTTTTCAAGCAGTTGAATAAAACACTTCAATCACTTTTTCTTATTTTTTCGCGCTAGACTGATAGACTTTATTGGTTTCTTTACTATACTAGCACTGAGCGACTATCTAATCATCTATAAAACAAATAGCCTCCATCACCTTGTGCGAAATATTTCGCACAGAAGTTACATAATTGATATATGGCAATTACTGTTTTCTTTTGATTTAAGACTTCTAAAGAATACTCCACAATTCCTAGTCTTTTCAATTGCTCAATCTACACTGCTACCAGATGATACCAAATTTTTTGCTGTCTAAATCCAAAAGTGATCCCAGATGACACACAATAAGCTTGATTGCTCTCTATAACAGTCAGACAAAGAACGATAATTTCTTCCTTAAAAAATCTTGCCATTGAATTCGCTTTACTAAAACGCTTGCAACTTAACATGGCAACAAATTTCGTTTTAGTTTCTGGTAAACGTACAGGATAGTTTTGAACGTTATTTTCCAAAGATACATAATGTAGTTCATCCGTGCTCATTATTTGCTGCACTCTTTTTTATTAAATTTAGTATCTAGTATGAATTATGGAACATTTATATCTTATAGATTTTACTTGTTAATACAGCATAAAAAAGCAGTCCAGATTCGACACTGAACTGCTTCATACACTTATTTTTTCACCAATACCGTCACACATTCCACATGATGGGTTTGTGGGAATAAGTCGACTGGTTGGATCGTTTTGACTTTGTAGCCTTTATCTGCAAACAAGGCGATATCGCGTGCCATAGTCGCTGGGTTACATGAGATGTAAACGACTTTTTCTGGTTTCATTTGAATAGTAGACTCGATAAAGTTCGCTTCCAGACCTTTACGTGGCGGATCAACAAATACGACGTTTGCTTGGATGCCTTCGCGAGCAAATTGTTGCATCACTTTTTCGGCTTTACCAGCTAAATAGGTCGCGTTTTCGATACCATTGATCTCTGCATTAGTGCGTGCATCTTCAACTGCTTCTTCGACGATCTCCATACCGTAAACGTGATGGACTTTATCTGCTAAAGATAAGCCGATCGTACCGATTCCAGAATAGGCATCGATGACTGTATCCGTAGATGTTAAACCAGCTGCATCGATGGCACAGTTGTATAATACTTCAGCTTGAACAGTGTTGATTTGATAGAATGAACGCGCTGAGATACGATACGTCTTGCCTAGTAGTTGGTCTTCGATATATGCTTTACCAAATAAGACACGGTTGACTGGTCCTAAAATGACGTTTGTCTTTTCTTCATTGACGTTTTGGACGATCGATACGACTTTTGGTAATGCTTCTGTGATCGCTGCACAAATTTTATCGGCTTGGAAGAATTTTGTTTTCTTTGTCACTAAGACGATCATCATTTCTTCACTATAATGACCACGACGAACGACGATATGACGCAAGAACCCTTCATGCGCTTCTTCATTATACGCTTTGATACCAAATTTTTGTAAGATATCGCGAACCGTTACGATCGCTTTATCGATTTCTTGTTCTTGGATGAAAAAGTCTTCCATTGGCACTAATGTGTGACTATGTTTACGGTAAAATCCAGTCGTCAATTCACCATTGATCCGTTGAACTGGAATTTGTGCTTTATTACGATAGCCAAAAGGTTCGTCCATCCCGATCGTAGGCAATACCGTTACGTCTGGCATTTTTGCGACTTTACGCATCACGTTTTCAACTTGTTCTTGTTTGAAAACTAATTGTGATGGGTAGTCTAAATGACTTAATGGTGCAATACCGGTACGTAATAGATCTTCATTGATCTCTTCGTTGCGGTGTGGACTTTTTTCAATATACTGCATGACTTTAGCAAAACCAAATTTTGGTCCTACTTTTAAGACTTTGATAGTCACGACTTCACCTGGTAAGGCATTGTCGACAAATAATAAATAGCCATCGACTTTGGCGATTCCCATGCCTTCATGTGATAGATCCATGATCGTTACGTCTACTTCTTGATTCTTTGCTACTGGGTATGTTTTCATCTTGTTCTCCTTTTATTAAACCTCAAGTCATTCTAGCGGTTTTTAGACACTTACGCAAGTAAAAAAGGTAAGATGAGCGAATTCTCACTCAACTTACCTCGTTTATCCGATTTTACCATCGCCATCGATGTCTTCATCGTTTAGTTTTTCGACCTCTTTGATAAAACTACGTCCAATCGAAGTCAGTTCATCTTCTCCGATCACCGCACCATCTGGCATGGCATCGAGATCTGCAAAAAATTCGATATGATTGTGCAAATTCTCAAATGTCATCGGTGCATCGCCACCATACTCACCATCTAGATTGATCATCAAACGATGATGATCAGACGGTACCGAGACCTCAAGTTTTGACGTCTTCGTATAGATGATTCGACGATCTTTGATATGTTTGCCGCCATTTAACATCAAAGAAGCTAAATGCACGATCTCAAAGACATTGGCCGTTTTGACGATGATCAATGAAAACTTGCCATCATCTAATTTTGCGTCAGGAGCGATTTTTTCAAAACCACCAACTGAATTGGTAAGTCCTAAGAAAAACATCGACGCATTGCCATCGTACTCGCCATCATCATACTTGAATTTCATTTTGATCGGCTTGATCCGTGGTAATAATTCTGCTCCCTTAGCTAAGTAAGCAAGATATCCAAACACACTTTTTAGCTCAGATGGAACATCATACGTCAGTTCCGTCAAATGACCACCGGCTGCAATATTGATAAAATATTGCTCCGGTGTTTTTCCGATATCCATCTTGACCGTCTGATTTTTTAAAATGACTTCTGCTGCAGCTTTCGGATTATCTCGAGGGATACGCAATGCTCTAGCATAATCATTGGTCGTACCACCTGGGATGATCGCCATTTTCGGACGCGTCTCAAGTGGTGCGATCCCATTGACGACCTCATTGATCGTGCCATCACCACCGGCTGCTACGATCAAATCAAATCCCGCTAAAGCCGCACGCGTTGCTTCATCCTTAGCTGAGTTAGGTTTGGGTGTTGTCGCATAGGCACTGGCTTCGTAGCCGGCTTGCTCTAAAGCATCTAAAATATCGGCTAAACTACGCTTCATCGTTTCTTTTCCAGAAGTCGGATTGTAGATTACTCGCGCTTTTTTCATGTTCAGACCTTCTATCTTTTTGCCAATTCTTGTTGCAACAATTGATTGACGACACCAGGATTGGCTTTTCCGCGTGACGCTTTCATGATTTGACCGACTAAGAAGCCAACTGCACGGTCTTTTCCGTTTTTAAAGTCTTCGATTGATTGTGCGTTTTGGTCTAATACTTCATTGATCATTGGCAACAATTGTGCTGGATCCGATAATTGAACCAAGCCTTTTGCTTCAACGACTTCTTTTGCATCGCCGCCATTTGTGATCAATTCGCGGAAGACTTTTTTCGCGATTTTTGAACTGATCGTGCCATCAGCGATCAAGTTGATCATGCCTGCTAGGTTACTTGGTGTTAATTTCGTATCGGCTAAAGTTAATTTTTCGCTATTTAGATATGCGGATACTTCACCCATCAACCAGTTTGAAACTTGTTTAGCATCTGCGTTATGTGCAAGAGTGTCCTCAAAGAAATCAGACATTTCTTTCGTTTGCGTTAAGACCATTGCATCGTATTCAGGAAGTTCTAATTCAGATAAGTAACGCGCACGGCGTGATTGTGGTAACTCCGGAATACTTTCACGAACTTTTTCGATCCATTCATCATCGATCACAAAACGTGGTAGATCTGGCTCTGGGAAATAACGGTAATCAGATGATCCTTCTTTGACACGCATCAAGAGTGTTTTATTCGTTGTTTCATCAAAACGTCTGGTTTCTTGTTGGATTTCGCCGCCTGATAATAAGACTTTTGCTTGACGTTTTTCTTCAAAGGCCAATCCTTTTTTAACAAACGTCATCGAGTTCAAGTTTTTCAATTCGGCTTTTGTTCCGAATTTTTCTTGACCGTAAGGACGTAGTGAGATATTTGCATCACAACGCATTGAGCCTTCTTCCATTTTCACATCGGATACTTCGGTAAATTGGATGATCGAACGCAACGCTTCTAAATATGCATATGCTTCTTCAGGTGAACGCATATCTGCTTCTGATACGATCTCGATCAGCGGTGTGCCTTGACGGTTTAAGTCAACGTGTGAGTAGCCGCCGATGCCGTGCATATTTTTCCCAGCATCTTCTTCTAAATGCACACGTTCGATGCGGATCTTTTTCTTTTTGCCTTCGACTTCGATCTCGATCCAACCATCGTGTCCGATCGGTTGATCAAATTGAGAGATTTGGTACGCTTTTGGATTATCTGGATAGAAATAGTTTTTACGGTCGAAATGCGTTTCTTTTGAGATCTCGCAATTTAATGCTAATGCCGCACGCATCCCAAATTCTAGCGCTTGTTTGTTCATGACCGGTAATACACCCGGATAGCCCCAGTCCACGATATTCGTGTTAGTATTTGGCTCTGCCCCAAAGTGAGCGGGTGCTGGTGAAAAGATTTTTGAGTTGGTTTTTAACTCAACGTGGACTTCTAGTCCGATAATTGTTTCGAAGTTCATGCGTTTGTCCCTCCTAAAATCGCAGGTTGTTGTAAATGAAAATCTGTTGCTTGTTCAAACGCATACGCTGCTTGATACATCGTTGCTTCATCAAAGTGTTTTCCAATCAATTGTAAGCCGACTGGCAATCCATTTGATAAACCAGCTGGGATCGACATCCCTGGAAGTCCTGCTAAGTTTACTGGGATCGTTAATAGATCTGCTAGATACATTGCTAATGGATCATTGATGTTTTCACCGATTCCAAATGCAACAGTTGGTGCTGCTGGTCCAATGATCATGTCGTATTCTTCAAAGACTTTATCAAAATCTTGTTTGATCAACGTACGGACTTGGCCTGCTTTTTTAAAGTAAGCATCGTAATAACCTGCACTTAGTGAGAACGTTCCAAGCATGATTCGGCGTTTGACTTCATCGCCAAATCCTTCACTTCTTGAATTCACATACACATCTTCTAATGTTGACACATTTTCTGAGCGGAAACCGTAGCGAATCCCGTCAAAACGTTGTAAGTTTGAGCTTGCTTCTGAAGAGGCGATAATGTAGTATACCGCTACCCCGTATTTTGAATGAGGTAAGCTAACTTCTTCAACAGTCGCACCTAATGCACGATAGGTATCTGCAGCTTTTAAGATCGCTTCTTTCACGCCAGCATCGATCCCTTCGCCTAAATACTCTTTCGGTAAGGCGATCTTCATGCCTTTAACACCTTTATCGATTGTTTTTGTAAAGTCAGGTACACTACGTCCAGCTGACGTTGCATCTTTCGCGTCATAGCCACTGATGGCATTTAACACTAGAGCATTGTCTTTTACCGTACGTGTCAATGGTCCGATTTGGTCTAAAGAAGACGCAAATGCGATCAAACCAAAACGAGAGATACGGCCATACGTTGGTTTCATTCCTACGATTCCGTTAAAAGCAGCTGGTTGACGGATCGAACCACCCGTATCAGAACCTAAAGAAGCTGGAATTTGTCCTGCGGCTACAGCTGCTGCTGAACCACCTGAAGATCCACCAGGAACTTTCGTTTGGTCCCACGCATTTTTTGTTTGTTTAAAATGAGAGTTTTCGGTACTTCCACCCATCGCAAATTCATCCATGTTTAATTTTCCAACTGGAATCATATCGGCTTCGTACACTTTTTCCATAACGGTTGCGTCATAGACAGGATCAAAATTGTATAACATTTTTGAAGCTGCTGTCGTACGCAAATCTTTGGTTACGATATTGTCTTTGATCCCGATCGGAATACCAGCTAAGGCATTTTCAGCAGTAATCCCTTTAAGATCTAAAGCTTTCGCCATTTCTAAAGCTTTTTCTTCATTTAAAGCTAAAAAAGCATCGATCTTAGGTTCTGTTTCTTTGATACGATCAAAAATCGCCTTTGTCACGTCGACTGCCGTCACTTCTTTAGATACTAATAGTGCATGTAATTCTTCGATCGTTTTGGTATATAATTTTTCCATTATGCGCCAGCCTCCCCATTGTCTAAAATCGCTGGTACTTTGATGAATCCATCTTCAGATTCTGGTACATTGCGCATCAATTCTGTACGATCCCAACCTGGAGCCGCTTGATCTTCACGTAAAACGTTGATCGAATCGACCACGTGAGAGGTAAACGGTACCCCTGTCGTATCGATCTCTTCTAAAGTTTCAACCATTTCGATAATTTTGTCTAATTGAGCCGTAAATTCATGCAGTTCTTCTTCTGCAAATGAAAGTTTCGCTAATTTTGCAACATGTTTGACTTGTTCTTCTGTAATTGCCATAAAATCCTCCTCTTCGAAATTTCTACTTCGTATTGTATCATTTTATCCGACATCTTGAAATAAAAATCAGTAGGTTTCCCCTACTGATTTCTAAAAAAACCTACGCTCATGCTTGATCTTTGTCGATTTCAGCGACCATCTGTGCCTCGTCCCAAATCAGCACGCCAAGTTTTTGGGCTTTTGCTTGTTTGCTCCCAGCATCTTCTCCAGCTACGACCAAATCGGTTTTCTTCGAGACGCTTCCGGTGACTTTTCCGCCTAAACTTTCGATTTTCGCTTTCGCTTCTTCTCTAGTATAATGGGAAAGTTTTCCGGTCAAAACGATCGTTTTGCCTTGGAAATAAGAATCGACTGCAACGAGTTCATTGCGTTTTTGTCCTAAGTAAGTGGTATTGACACCCACTTCCACAAATTCATCTACAAGCTCGCGTACTTCTGGTGTCGCAAAATACGTCACGACGCTATCGGCGATCGTTTGTCCAATCGAATGGATCGCTAGAATCTCTTCTTCTTTTACGGTGAAAAACCGTTCGATCGTTTCAAATTCTTCAGCGAGTAAACGCGCCGCTTTAGCACCGACATGACGGATCCCTAAGCCAAATAGTAACCGTTCTAAAGAATTTTGTTTACTTGCTTCGATCGCTTGCAAGATATTTTCAGCCGATTTTTCTTTGATCTTTTCGAGTTCGATCAATTGTGTTTTTTCCAAGCGATAAAGATCCGCTGTATCGTGGACCAGACCGGTATCAAATAGTTGTGCGATCACTCTTGGTCCGACACCATCGATATTCATCGCCTGTCTTGAAACAAAATGAGCCAATCCTTCTTTTAATTGAGCCGGGCATTTCGGATTGATACAACGTAACGCGACTTCTTCTTCTAAGTGAACCAAGTCACTGCCACATTCTGGACAATGCGTAGGCAAAGGATAAGGCACACTATCAGCAGGACGTGCATCCAATAAGACGTGTGAGACTTCTGGTATGATATCTCCTGCTTTATAGATCACGACTTGATCATATAAGCGGATATCTTTTAATTCGATATAATCGCCATTGTGTAAACTTGCGCGAGCGACCGTTGTTCCTGCTACTTTGACAGGTGTCATCACTGCAGTCGGCGTCAACACACCCGTTCGGCCGATCGTCCATGCGATATCTTCGATCGTCGTCACCGCTTCTTCTGGCGGAAATTTATAGGCCGTTGCCCAGCGCGGAGCTTTAACGGTAAAGCCTAAGTTGTTTTGCGCCTCGAATTCATTGACCTTGATGACGACACCATCGATCTCATAAGGCAATCCACTCCGCTGATCATGAAAGCCTTCAATATAGTCCCAAACGGCATCGATCGTATCACAGACTCGATGTTCTGGATTGATGCGAAACCCTAGTTCGTCTAAATGGGTCAATGCGGCTTCTTGCGTTGCAACGTTCAAAGGACCAAAGTCTGCGAGTGTATACATAAAGGTACTTAAATTACGACTCGCCGTAATCTTAGAATCCAATTGGCGCAAACTTCCGGCTGCCGCATTACGTGGATTGGCGAATGTCTCTAGTCCTTCTTCTTCCCGTTTTTGATTCAATGCTAAAAAAGATGCTTTAGGCATATAGCATTCTCCACGAACCTCTAAATCGATCGCTTGAGGTAAACGTAACGGTACCGATTGTACTGTTTTGATGTTTTCGGTAATATTTTCTCCAACTGTTCCATCACCGCGTGTCGCTGCCCGGACTAAACGACCTGCTTCATACGTCAATGAGATCGATAATCCATCGATCTTTAACTCACATACATAACTAGGTTCATAGCCTAACGCCTTTTGAACACGTTGATCAAAAGCAAACAGTTCTTCTTTCGTAAAGACATCAGAAAGGGAATATAGCGGGATCTCATGGATCGCTTTTTCAAAACCAGGTAAAATGATCCCTCCGACGCGTGCTGTTGGCGAATCTTCTGTCTGGTATTGCGGATAAGTCGCTTCTAACTCTTCTAATTCACGATACATCGCGTCATATGTCGCATCGTCTACTAGCGGCTGATCTTTTACGTAATAGGCCATCCCGTATTTGGTCAATTCCGCTTGTAAATAGGTGATACGATCGATTATTTCTTGATTGGCTTCCATCTAATCTCCTCCTATGCACGCGTAATCGGTGCAAATGCTGCAAGCAAACGTTTCACACCTTGTTGTGGAAATGCAATATCTAATTCCAAATCACTTCCAGATCCATTGACTCTTACCACTGTTCCACGTCCCCATTTTTTATGAGCCACATGATCACCCGGTTGCCAACGCTCTTCTTGCGCTCCACTTTGTTGTTTACTTGATACCCCTGATTTTGTGGGTTGCTGATACGTACTCACCGTGCGTTGTGCCGGACGATTTTGGACGATCGTTGGGCGTTGACTTGATTTTGGTGAAGCAATATTTCTTCCAATTACTTCTAATAACGTATCATCGATTTCTTCGATAAAACGTGAGGGCTTATTGTATTGTGTTCGTCCGTAAAGGGTTCGCGAAAAAGCATTCAAGAGATACAAGCGACGTTCTGCTCTGGTGATTCCTACATAAGCTAAACGGCGTTCTTCTTCTAACTCGCTTTCTTCTTGTAAGGCACGCGATAACGGAAAGACATTTTCTTCCATCCCTACTAAAAAGACGACTGGAAATTCAAGTCCTTTAGCGGCGTGAAGCGTCATCAAAGTCACTTGCGCCACTTCTTCTTCATACGAATCTAAATCAGAGACTAACGCTAGATCATTTAAAAAGAGGGATAATTTACTTTCGGTTTCTTCGTTTTCTTGTCTCGCATATTGCCGATCAAACTCTTTGGTAACACTTAAAAATTCTTCCAAGTTTTCGATTCGCGCTTGCGCTTCGATCGTTTTTTGAGCTTTCAATTCATCTAGGTAATGCGTACGTTTCAAGACTTCTTCTGTCAGATCCGTCACGGTCAAGAACGGGATCATCTGGCTTAATTCCAGCATCATTTGCCCGAAATTACCTAATTCACGTCCGGCTTTACCCCCGATTCCCGATAGATCGATATTATAGACTGCTTCTAATAAAGACCATTCATGCATCGAAGCAAAATCACGTAATTTTTCAACTGATCCTGGTCCGACACCTCGTTTTGGTACATTGATGATGCGTTCTAAACTCAATGAATCACTAGGATTCGCTAAAGCACTTAGATAAGCTAAGATATCGCGGATCTCTTTACGAGCATAGAATTTTTGTCCGCCAATCATTTTATACGGAATATTGGCTTTTAAAAGCGACTCTTCGACGATCCGTGATTGCGCATTTGTACGATACAATACAGCAAAATCTTGATACGTGTGCGTGCGTTCGCGAACCGCTTTTGTGATTTCTGAGACAACAAAACGACCTTCATCACGCTCGCTTTCACCACGGTAATAAAAGATCTTTCGCCTGATGTTTGTTCCGTCCATAGCTTTTTCGCGCGACGATTCGTATTGTTTTCAATCACTTGATTGGCTGCTTCTAAAATCGTCTGTGTTGAACGATAATTCTGTTCGAGTAAGATCACTTTTGCATCGGGATAATCTTTTTCAAAATCAAGGATATTTTGCATATCCGCACCGCGCCAACCATAAATACTTTGATCAGCATCTCCTACGACACATAGGTTTTTAAAACGCGCTGCGAGTAATTTCACCAATGTATATTGTGCATGGTTGGTATCTTGATATTCATCGACATGGATATATTGGAATTTGCGTTGGTAAAAAGCTAACACGTCTGGATGTTTGACAAACAATTCGATCGTATTCATAATCAAATCGTCAAAATCCATACACTGGTTGGCCACTAATTCTTTTTGATAGCGAGTATAACAAGTTGCGACTTGTTCTTCGTAATAATTTCCCGTTAGTTTTTCATAGTCTTCTGGGCTTTGGAGACTGTTCTTCGCATTTGAGATCGTACCTAATAAACTTCTTGGATCATATTTTTTCGGGTCTAAGTTCAACTCTTTTAGCACACGTTTGATCAAAGAAAGTTGTTCAGATGGATCTAAGATCGTAAAGTTGCGTGTATAGCCTAAAGCTTCGACATCTCTTCTTAAAATACGGACACACATCGAATGAAATGTCGAGACCCATACATCTTCTGCTCCATGATCTAATAATTTTTGGATCCGTTCGCGCATTTCTTTTGCGGCTTTATTGGTAAATGTAATCGCAAGGATATTCCAAGGATTCACTTCTTTTTCTTCGATTAAGTAGGCCACGCGATGCGTCAACACCCGTGTCTTTCCACTTCCAGCACCTGCCATTAGCAATAGTGGTCCTTCAGTCGTTTCGACAGCTTGTTTTTGCTGCTCATTCATACCTTGTATTAATGTCTGTTTGGATGACATCTCTCAACATCCTTTCTTTGGCAATCTTCATTATTATAGCATTTACACCCCCAATTTTTCAGTATTTTATCTGAAAAATATAGGAATTTCTAAAACTCAGCTTGTTTCAAAAATCAAATGCGCGTAACATAAGGATGGAATGGAGGATGAAACATGTCGAAACATGAATTACATTTT
This sequence comes from uncultured Enterococcus sp., assembly GCF_913775425.1. GTDB lineage: Bacteria > Bacillota > Bacilli > Lactobacillales > Enterococcaceae > Enterococcus_G. Next base: position 4,813 of record NZ_CAJYIS010000084.1, on the reverse strand, counting down.
TTGGATCATACTCGTTTGAGTTTTGTGTTAAAAGGTATCGTGATCGGTGCACTGACTGGAAGTATCGTCAGTCTGTTTCGTTTAGGAATTGGCTCATTGACCGAATGGTGTATCGAAATCTATCACAAATTGCCTCATCACCCTATGTGGATTATTGCTTGGTTACTTTTGATGATCGGATCTGCGATAATCGTAGGCCTTCTGATCCGTTCAGAACCGATGATCAAAGGTAGTGGGATTCCCCAAGTAGAAGGTCAATTGCAAGAAGAACTGGATTACAATTGGTTTTCTGTTCTTTGGAAGAAATTTGTTGGCGGACTGATTGCAGTCGGTTCAGGACTCTTTTTAGGTCGTGAGGGCCCTTCGATCCAGTTAGGTGCAACAATTGGTCAAGGATTTGCGGAAACGACAAAAGCGACTGGTTTTGAGCGCAAGATCTTTATCTCAAGTGGCGCCAGTGCTGGGCTTTCAGCTGCCTTTAATGCACCGATCGCAGGACTGATGTTCATTATCGAAGAGATCCATCATACCTTTTCACCACTCGTTTGGCTGACAGCCTTTGCTTCAGCATTAACCGCTAATATGGTCTCACTGTATGTATTTGGACTCAGACCCGTCCTTTATCTTGGTGAATTGCAAGATATGCCGCTTAGTGATTATTGGTTATTGATCGTGTTTGCACTTTTATTAGGATTATTTGCACGCTTTTATCAGGTCGTGTTATTGGCTTTACCAAAATGGTATGCTCATATCCCGTTACCGACTGCTTTTCATGGGATAGTACCTTTTATCTTGATCGTCCCTATTGGATTGTTATTCCCAGATTTATTAGGAGGCGGGCATCAAGTCATTACAGGTGTCGAAGCACAAGCTTGGACGATACTGCCTTTGATCGGAGTCCTCGTGTTACGATTTGTCTTTTCTATGATCTCATACGGCGCATCTTTGCCTGGTGGAATCTTTTTGCCTATCCTCACACTTGGTGCTTTAGCGGGTGCTCTGTTTGCATTAGTGGCGATCCGTTATCTAGGTCTAGATGACATGTATATGAAAAATTTTATTATTGTCGGTATGGCCGGTTACTTTGCAGCTATCGGGAAAGCTCCATTAACGGCAATCATTTTGATTACGGAAATGGTTGGATCGTTGCATCATTTGATGGCAACAGGAATGGTCGCATTGATTGCATATCTAGTTGTCGATACACTAGGTGGTGCACCCATTTATGAATCGCTCTTAGCACGTCTAGTCGGGCAACACGAGATGACCTCGACAAAACAGACCGTAATCGAATATCCGATCACGCTAGAAAGTCCTTATGCGGGGAAAACGATTCGTGAAATCAAATGGCCTGAACACGTATTGATCGTCTCGATCCAACGTGGTGATCAAGTCATTTTGATCAATGGTGATACGTTGATCAAAGCAGGTGATATCCTGACGATTTTTACCACTAAAGAACATCTACGCACGATTCGCAGTCAGTTGTATACAGTGATATAAAAAACACGCACCAGATGCTTAGTCCATCTAGTGCGTGTTTTTAATTGATCCGCTTTTTAAAGCTTTGATCAGATTTAGCGGAGTAATCAAACGTTATATGTTGAGTCTTCATAAGAATTTTATGAGTCAAGATTTGACTAAAAATGAATAAAAAATTAGAATTACATTATAACAATCAAATCGATAGGAGGCCATTGGATATGAAAAACATTTTTGTACAAGACTTAAGAAAAGAGCTCGTCGAATTTCAACATGCACACCCGAACCTAAGCACTGATGAACATAAGATACTCGATCAAAGTCTAGAAAATCTAACACAGCACAATGTTTCTTCTTCACGAGAAAAAATCGAATTAATCAATCAATTCAGAAACTTATCTTTACAAAAAAGCCTCACACCGGATGGAAAATCGCTACTAACCAAACTTCAAAAAAGCGGATGGCTATGGGGATTACTTTTACAAACTCCATTCATCAAGTGAATAATAATCAAAGATAGAAAAAAACAGAAGTGCATAATGAACTTCTGTTTTTTTATGCTTACACTTTACTATACTGACTCGTTTGACACTGACTAGCGTATCCATTATGAAAATCTGTTAAGTGAATCGTTATATATATTTTTTCTCCTCCTTTTCTTTCAGAATAATGATCTATCGCTTCTTTCTTTGTCATTTTTTTGATTGTTGTTATTTTAGTTTTTAAGCTTTTATAATTTCTCATAGGATTCAAGTAAAACTTTTCAAACTATATGTTGGATTATTCGATATTTGATCATTTATCATTCAATTTGGTAACGTTTACAAAAAAAGGTTAGATGTTATACTATAATCAAACAAAGATGAGATTTCATTACTTTTACCTAATCTTTGTATTTGCTGATGAAACGGTCGTTTTTTGTAATTATAGTTAAATATTTTAGAAACAACTCTCAAAGTCATCAATATATACATATCCATATTGGTTTAGATACTCATATAATTTACGCAAAAAATTAGCGGTAGTTGGAATTATAATCGATATCAACAAGCAAACTATTACACCGACGGATACTAGTCGAAAACTCACTAGTATTTTATAGTGAATTTTGTTATATAGGAGGAATTGTCTATGTTATCTATTCGAAATTTAGAAATCAAAACTAGAAAAGTTATATTGGATAATGTAACTATAGATTTTCATGAAGGAAATTTGTACGGTATTGTTGCTGTCAATGGATCTGGAAAAACAACATTTTTTAGAACTATAGTTGGAATACTTCCTTATAATGCGGGATCCATAACATTTTCATCCGACAATAATAAAGCTACTTCTTTTTTTTATTGGGAATCCTCTGAGTGGTTTGATCCTAATTTAACAGGATTAGATTATTTGAACTTTATAAAAAAGGAATGGTCCTCAACTATCAGTACATCTGATATTATAAAAAAATGGAATATGGCGGAATATGTAAAATTACCTATAAAAAAATATTCTTTAGGCATGAAACAAAGACTTTTAATTTCACTTTATATGATAAGTGATTCAGATTATTTGATTATGGACGAAATTTCTAACGGTTTAGATGAAGATAGTAGAAAAATATTATTTAAGATTTTAAAAGAATATGCGATAAAAGGAAAAACTATCATTTTATCTTCTCACTATAAAGAAGATATCGATAACTACTGCGATTACATTTTAACAATAAAAAATAATAATCTGGAGATGATTGATTCATGAACTACTTTTTATTTTTTATAAAAAAAATTTATAAAAACAAAACGAATTGGATTCCTATGATATTATTAATCGTTGCTATTAGTGGTATATTATTTTTAAATAATTCGACTGCAAATAAAGTAAATTTAGGCGCACAAATTAAAGAAAATATAAATACAAATTCACTAAATATTGAGAATAGTAAAAAGCAATTAAAAACACTAGACAAAAATTCTACAGATTATACTTTATTAGAATAAAAATATAAACGATTCTATAGCTTTAGTTGAACAAGATAAATTATTTTTAAAAAATTATGCAAATGGTAATTGGGAATCCGTTTATAAAAGGCAGATTTCTAACATAGAAAAGGCAATAAAAACTACAAAAAATAGTAATCCCGATCCACTTTCATTGAAAGCGTTAAATAGAGATTTAGAAATGTACACTATACTATCCCAAAAAAATTTCCCCTTTGAAGATACCGATTTTCCCAAAACAGGTATTCAATATACTTTATCTATGTATAATTATATTTTTCCAATATTATTTACCATAACGATCCTTTTTATGCTATCTAATCTATATGGATCATTTTATTATGATCGAATCAATTTGAATAGTCTATTACCTGAAGCTAAAAAAATAAATGTTTTAAAAAATATTTTATCTGGAATTTTAGTAACAGTTGGATTATTTTTATTTTTTAATTTTTTCGCCTTTGCTATAGCATCATTATTTTTTGGTACTGGAAATTTAGATTATCCGGTAGTGCATTATAGTCTAGATACTCAAAAGCTATATTTTGATGCAGTAAAAACAAGCATCCTACCGACCATCATGTTACAAGTATTGTCACTTATTTTTGTGGTATCTTTTGTATTTTTTATTTCATCTCTATTTAAAGATAAATTGATTACGCTTCTTTTATCTACTTTAATCATAATTGGTGGGTTTTTACTTATCAATACAATTCAACCTTTGCAAGAAGTTGCTGAATATATTCCTATGACATACCTGAAAAGCTATGAAATTTCTACTGGAGTATTACAAGAAACTATTCAAAATTATACTGTTTCTACAAATTTAGGAATAGTTGTTTTGTTTATTTCCATATTCTTTTTGGTAATGATTCCTTTATTTTTAGAAGATATAAAAAATATTTTGCGCGCTAAACCTTCTCGATAATGAACTGATTTGTATTAAATTTAATGAAGTTTAAATGAATAATCGAAAAAAATTATAAAATAGATAAAAGCTCACAACGTATTCCTGTGAGCTTTTTTGCTATAAGCAAAATCATTTACCTTTGGAGTTTTAATGCTCTTTCTAAAATTCCTAGTGTATTGGATAAAGACTTAAAAATTGAATAACATAAACAGACTTACTAGCGATGTCCATAATTTTACATAGTTTTAGTATTGTCATTTGTCCACCCTAAATATCTTTACTTTAAGATAAAAGCGTGTCAAAAAAGGGTTATTTTGAGATAGATCAATTTGAAATCATGATTTCAAACCCTGCATTCATTGCCAAAGAAATCGCTTATTTTCTTGTTAGCTTTTCTTGAATTTCAATTTCTATATTCAAATTCCCCGATTTTTAGTTA
>NZ_CAJYIS010000083.1 GCF_913775425.1 uncultured Enterococcus sp. | reverse complement strand
GGGGCTTCTTCAATCATTTTTCAGTGACGATCTCTAAAAAAGCAATGGATTTTTACACAGAGTTCGCCTTGTCACGCAATCATTTTATTTTAGGTCAAGAATTTGTAAACATGTTTAAGCATACGATGTATTATTTGGGAGCTGCATTGCTGTCCGGTTTGATTTTGCAAAAAAGTACGATTATCTTTTTTATCTTATTTTCTTATTTAGCATGTCAACTCGTTTTATTTGTTCTTTGCCGTAGTTTATATATGCATTATGAAAATATAGTGACTAGACGCTTTATCGGCTTAGGTGTAACAGTGTTGTTTTTGATACTACTCAGCGCAATCTATAAATTTGATCAAATTTGGCTACTAACAGAATTATTCACGAGTAGTTGGTGTTTACTAGTTTGGTTGATCCTTGCTAGTGTGGGTTTTTATCGCGCTTGGCAATATCCTAAGCAATCCTTATTTATTCAAAAAGTGATTGCGCAATCTGTCGTATTTTATGATGGCTTAGCGGATGCTAAACTAGAAAATAATGAATACATTAGTAAAGGATTGAAAATGCAAAAACAATTGCACGTCAATCATGATCAACGTGTCGAAAAATTGACGGGAACGCATTATCTGAATGCTTTATTGTTTAGTCGCTATCAACATGTTTTTCTTAGGAAAATTCGCTATCTTATTGTCGGTTTTATGATGGTAGCAATCAGTTTAGTGGGATTGCGTATAGCCAATATTCAGTATTATTTAAGTGAAGAAAATGCATTGCGTTTGCTGCCAATTTTATTTTTTGTGATGTATGGTTTATCTTTTGGTAGACAGATCGTTCAAATGGTATTTGTAAATTGTGATGCTTCGATGCTATACTATCCATTTTATCGGGAGAGTCATACTATCTTAGAGGGATTCAATTATCGGTTTCGACAAATCATGAAATACAATAGTATAATTATTGCGGGAATCTTTTTATTGTTTTTATTACTCCAGGTTCTTAATGATTTTTATCTAAGTTGGTCATTTTTTGGCGTGTTACTCTTATTACTGAGTGCGTTAGGGCTATTGTTTTCTTTTCATGAGTTATTTGTTTATTATCTATTACAACCTTTTACAGCCGATATGACAGTGCAAAGCCCGACATATCGAGTCGTAACATGGCTTTTTTATTTCTTTTCTTATATCAATACACGGGTTACATTTCCAGGCTTTTTTTATGTGATCACGATTTCTTTCATCAGTATCGCCTATGTCGTGATTGGTTTAGTCATTATATACTTTGTCGCACCACGAACGTTTAAAATCAAAGAATAATGCTTTGATCAATCATTAAAATAAAAGGAGAAATGACATGATCAAAAAAGAACATTGGATTGAAACATTAGGATTGATCCCGCATCCAGAAGGTGGGTTTTATAAAGAGTTGCCCGCCTCCTCAGAGTGGCTAACAGAAAAAAATCGACCTTTGTATACAACGATCTATTTTTTATTGACGAAAGAAAGTCCATCGCATTTTCATCAGCTAACAGCCGATGAAGTATGGTTTTTCCACTACGGGCAACCATTAACCGTTCATGAGTTGATTGGTGGTGAGTATCGTCAGACCAAACTTGGGTTGAATTGTGTGCAAAATGAACACTTGCAGTATACGGTGCCCAAAGGATCGATTTTTGGCTCGACAGTTGAAGAAGGCTATGCATTAGTGAGCTGCATGGTCGCACCAGGTTTTACATTTGCTGACTTCAAATTATTTGAGAAAACGGAACTATTGAACTCCTATCCTAAACACGCAGAAATCATCGAAACATTAGCTTTAGAAACGATTAAAAAATAACAGACATAAACAACAGCTCGTGTCAATAATGCACAAGCTGTTGTTTTTTATTTAGACGAAAATAAGAGCTAAATCGATTATATATAAGCTTTTTTTAAATATTAGTATCTTGAAAATGAAAAATAAAGATTAAAATTCACAAACTTTTTTATTTGATAGATAGTGAATTGTACTCAATGTAAATCTTTTCGGATACGATTTTTTATTGAAATAAAGTAAGATTTTATTCTGAATAAAGTGACGAAATGTCATCATGGCGCTTTTTTTAGAATGGAAATGAATTATTGATGTCGCTAGTTTCATTTGAATAAGAAATTATAATCGAAGAATTAAATCGATAAACTGCTAAACTAAATCATTTTATCTATAAAATCGAACAGACTTTGTGAAAAAGTACATTTTTTATTAAGAATTTCTTAAGAAATGCGATTATATTATAATTAATGTTTTTTTTACGACGATCTAGGAGTAGGATGGGTTACTGGTGAGTGATTTCACGAATTTAAAATCAAAACCGTAGTTTAAACAAATTGAGGTGAACAACAAAATGATTGCACAAAGTGTCGAAACACTTGATGGTTGGTATGCTTTGCATATGCTCTACAATGTAGATTGGCATGCATGGAATACGATCAGTAAAGAAGAAAAGCAACAACTATTGGCTGAATTGTTTACCTTAGTCGAAGAGTGGGAACAAATCGAAACGAAAAAAGAAGGAAGTCATTATCTGTGGAATGTGACTGGTCATAAAGGGGATTTTAGTTTCTTTATTTTGCGTCCAGAGCTAGGTCAATTGAATGAAGAAGAAAATCGTTTTAGACGATTAGGTCTTTATGATTATCTAACTCCAGTCCATAGCTATGTATCTGTCATCGAGCTAGGTACGTATAGCGGGATGCCAAAGACGGAAGCGGCGATGAAGCGGACGAACCAACATCTCTATCCAGAATTACCAAAAGATGAGTATATTTGTTTTTATCCAATGAACAAAGTTCGTTCGGGTGATATCAATTGGTATACATTGTCCTATGAAAAACGTCAAGAATTGATGAAAGAACATGGGATGATCGGTCGTAAGTATGCTGGTAAGATTCGTCAGTTTATTACAGGTTCGATCGGCTTTGACGATCACGAGTGGGGCGTGACGTTATTTGCAAATGATCCATTGGAGTTTAAAAAAATTATTTATGAAATGCGTTTTTCTGAAGCGAGCAGTGTATATTCAGATTTCCCTTATTTTATCGTGGGAACGTCATTGAATGATCGTGCGCGCTTGACCACATATTTTCAAGGGAAGTAACATTTAGGGGGAGCTATTTTGGAATTATCAATGTCAAAATCAGCGAGAAGTTTTCGTTGGTTATTATTAATTAGTTTATTTATTACACAACTGGATTCAGGAATTATTAGTACAAACTTATCTTCAATGACACGTGATCTAGCACTTGTGCCACAGCAAAGAGGATGGATCATTGCGATCTATACGATTGGATTATTACTAGCAACACCTGTGATGGGAAGCTTGATCGACCGCATTGGCTATCGAGCTGTTTTCTTGATCGAATTAGGTCTTTATTTTGTAGGTGTCATCGGCATCGCGTTGAGTCAATCGTTTGTGATGTTGATGATCGGTCGCTTATTACAAGCGTTCGGTAGCAGCTCATTATTAACGTTAGTTGTTTCTTTAGTCTTTGCTACGCAAGCACAAAAAGTCGGCAATAAAGTGGGAAGTGTCGGTGCCTTAGTAGCTTTATCTACGATCGTTGCACCGATCATCAGTGTGATCAGTTTAGTGAAGACACATGACTGGCGTGCGATTTACTTCATTTTGGCAGCATTGATTGCCGTGATGTTTTTACTTGGTTTTTTCTTGATGCCTAAAGATGAACAAACAACAGTCGAGTCTTTTGATATTAAAGGGAATACGATTTTTGTAATTGGGTTAGTTGCGTTTAATCTATTATTAAGTCGTGGTGTACGTACTGGGAATATTATTGAAATCGTATTGTTTGTAGCGCTTATTGCACTTGCCTTATTCTGGTTTATGAAAATCGAAGCCAAACGTGAAGCGCAAAATCAAACTGTCTTATTCTCAAAACGCTTATGGCAACAACCACTTTATCGTACAGGGCTTATTAGCGGACTTGTTACTGGTTTTGTGATGTCATTATTTGCTTTCTTACCTTCATTCATCGAATTTTCTTATCAAGTCGATGGTCGTAAAGCTGGATCATTTATGACATTGATGGCTGTGGGAACCTTGATAGGTGCCAAATTAGCTGGTGTTTGGACAGAAAAACGAGGTGCGATGCGAGCTACTCGTGGTGGAATGGCGTTGATCGCAGTTAGTTTAGTCTTGATGTTCTTGACGCTCTCTTCATTTGGCTTATTCTTAGGTTCACTATTCTTATTTGGTCTAGCAATTGGGATGGTCATGACAGTACCACTACAAGTCATGGTCGTAGAAGCTTCTCCAAGTGACCGTAATGTATCGCTTAGTCTACTTTCGATCTCTAAAAAAATGGGAATGGTTGTAGGGACGACTGTGATCAGTTTGTTTGCAGTGATGACACATTCAATCGGATTAAAACCGATGCTACTTGTGTTGATCGTTTGTACGGTACTTAGTGTTGTTGTGTTAAGCAAAAAGGAGCAATAAAATGGAAAAACAAGCAATTTTATTAATGAGTTATGGAACACCAAATAATCTGGACGAAATCTGGGATTACTATACCCATATCCGTCATGGGCACGAGCCTTCAAAAGAATTATATGATGAATTAGTCGGACGTTATGAAGAAATCGGTGGGGTTTCACCTTTAGCTGCAGTTACTGAAGCGCAGCGTGAAGCAATCGAAGTGGCGATGAACCAAGATAGCGAGATCCAATATGAAGTATTCAATGGTTTACGCCATATTCATCCGTTTATCGAAGAAGTCTTAGATGAAATCGTTGAAAAAGGATTCAAGACAATTCATGGGATGGTTTTAGCCCCTCATAATTCAACCTTTATCCAACAATATCATGAACGTGTAACAGATCAATTAGCACCATTTACAGATGTTGCTTATATCAAGCACGATCATTTTTGGCAAGAAGAAGGCTTTTTAAACTTTTGGGCTAACCAAATCGAAAATACAATCGATCCAGAAAAGAAACAAAAATTCTTGTTTACTGCACATAGTTTACCGGAACGATTGCTTGCAAATGGCGATCCTTATGTCGATGAGATCAAAGGTGCCGCTAAAGCGATCGTGGCACATGTTGATGGTACAGTCGACTTTGACAATGCATGGCAAAGTGTGGGGCGTACGGCAGATAAATGGATCGGTCCTAATGTAGAAGACGTTACAGAACATTTAATCACAGTCGAAGGATATGAAGAAATCATCTATATGCCATTTGGATTTGTAGCAGATAATCTTGAAACACTTTACGATAATGATATCGAATGTAAAGAACAAGTCGAAGCATTAGGGGCTAGTTATAAACGATTGGATATGCCAAATACACATGAAGTATTTATTAGCGGTATGGTCAGTGAATTACGTAAATAACAAGAAGCTGTGACAGAAGTGAACAGCTCCAAGAAATAAGCCAAATCATTCCGACAATAGGTTCACCTATTTCGGTAATGATTTGGCTTATTTTTCGAAGGAGTTACTTCTGGAACACCGTTTATTTTATAAGTGGGTGTGACAAATTTTTGTCACACCCACTTTTTGGTTATTCGAACATTTTTTTCGCTGCGCGCATCAACGTAGGGATATCTTTGTCATATCGAGGGGTTTTCACTAGTTTAGACATCGGTACGCCAGCAAAGTGGAACGCTGCGATCTCACCTGAGCGAACAGCACTTTGTTCAGTAAAGATCATTTGATACGGTTGTTCGACAAATTCACCAGTGAAAGCAAGATTTGTCGAATGTTCCGGGATGACTTTTGGACGATCGACTTTGGCGCGATTGTTGAATAAAGCCGAAGCATAAGGCATATAGACTGGAATACAGTTGACGATAGCGTCTAAGATTTCATCTTCTTTTTCCATAATATTGATTGGACCAGGATCGACTTTAGACAATTGGCCTAGTAATTCTTGCGTCATTTCTTTTCCAGTCATTTTGATATATTCTTTGTCGACAAATTCACCACGACGTCTTGGATACAAGAAGTAACCCCAAATCACCGTTTCATTTGGTTTTTGTGTCGTAAAGTGTGGTTGATGATGGACAACGATCGACATATTGACATCTTTTTGGCCAAGAGGTGTGATCGGAGTTGTGGAAACAAATGAATTTAACGCGTTTCCTGGCATTTGTGTGGTGATTCGTACGATCTCGTTTAACAAGGTATGGTCTTTTGAAGTCAACGTAAAGCTGACCCATTCACTTGCATCGCGATCTGCAAAGAATTTATCTGGATTGCCAAGGTTATAGAATTTTTGGCTAATATTTTTCCACAAGGTCGATGCAGCACCATA
>NZ_CAJYIS010000082.1 GCF_913775425.1 uncultured Enterococcus sp. | reverse complement strand
ATTTTATACAGGACATGTAGAAGTTAATAATCGAGTAACACAAGTACAATGCTTGGCTACTTCAAAAGATGGTATCAATTTTGTTAAGAGTCCCTTAAATCCAATAATAGATGGAGAAATGATTAAGGGGATTGCTACAGTAGAAGATTTTAGAGATCCAAAAGTTTTCCAGTATGAGAATACGTACTATATGGTTGTGGCTGCGAAAACACAAGAATCTACTGGACAAATTTTACTTTTTGAATCTAAAGATTTGATAGATTGGAGATTCAAATCAGTCCTGTTAAAAGGCGAAGAAAAACAAGGAATTATGTGGGAATGCCCAGATTTAATTAGAATAGGAGACAAAGATGTTCTGTTGGTTTCACCTATAGAATTTGAAGAAACTCAATATCAGTATAAAAACATCAATTCTACAGTAGCATTCATAGGAAATGTAAACTGGGAATCCGGAACGTTTACTGTTGAGAAATATCAAGAAATTGATTCGGGATTGGATTTTTACGCTCCCCAAACTTGTAAAAATAAAAATGGCGAAAATATTATGATTGCGTGGATGCAAATGTGGAAAAGAAACATTCCCACAGATGATTTAGGACATGGATGGGCAGGATCCATGACTTTACCTAGGAAGTTAAGCATAAAAAATGATAAACTCTCTCAAATGCCTGCTGACGAAATTTATAAAAGTATAGTCTTAGTAAATGAAAAGAAAAATTTGATATTAGAAGAGGAATACGTAGTTTCTGATTCCAATTTGAATCAGAACTACTATAATTTTATAATTAGTACCAAAAATAATAAATCATTTACTTTAAATTATGGAAATGAAGAACATAATTGTTTAGAAATAAGTTATGATGCTTTTAAAAAAATATTCTCAGTATCTCGTGGACAATTCGGTCTTAAAATAAATGGTGAAGAAAAAAATTCTTATAGCAGGGATATTGAAATACTCGATGAAGCAGACAAGCTTGATTTAGAGGTATTTATAGACACTTCTTCAATAGAATTTTTTATTAATCAAATATATACTGTAACAATTACATTTTATGAAAATACTCCTAACAAAAAAATGACAATAATTCCTGAAGACATTTTAGAGTTATTTTATTGTAAGACAGGTAAAATTAAAGTTGAAAATTAAATTAAAAAAAGCACTCGATTAAATTCGAGTGCTTTTTTAATTTATAGGTAGATAAATCATGCCTTTTTGTTGAAAAACAGCTAGCGTGAATGCTTTGAATGCACGGATCAACTCCAGTTCGCCGTGTGGTTTGGTAGGAGTTAAAAATCCAATAGCTGGTCGAATAGGAAGCGAATCGATGGGAAGTACGACAGTATGTGGCAAGCGTTCGCTATGGGCAATCGAAGTAAAAATAGAAATACCAATTTTTTGCTGTACATAGTATTTATGAGCCAAACTTGTCGTGACTTCGATTTTTTTATAATTGGTTCCAATCGCTTGCTTTAGGTATTGTTCAATTTTGATTCGAATTGGACAATTTTCTGGCGTCATCAAAAATGTCTCTTGATTCAGTTCGGCTAGTGTGATGCGTTCTTTTTGTGCCAAGGGATGAGTATCGTAAACAAGTAAATTCAATTCGTCATAAAAGAAAGGTTCGAATAATTGTTCAGATAAAAGTGTGGGTTCTCCACAAATCGCAAAATCGATCGTACCTTCTTGTAGACTTTGATTACATGAATTGGCATCCATGACTTGAATGGCAATAGTAGTTAAAGGAAATTCTTCTTTAAAGCGCGTCAAAATTTCAGGTAGGATCAGACTAGCTGTTGGATCAGAGACCCCGATCGTCAATGTTTGGTTTGATTCTTTGACTAATTGGCTACCAAATAAGGCAAGAGACTGGTAATGAAGTAAAAATTCTTCAGCCTTTTTGTAAAAAGCTTGTCCTTGTGTCGTCAATGTAACGTGTTTTCCACGGTGAAAAAGCGGGGTTGCTAAATCGCTCTCAAGTTGTTTGATCCGCGATGAAATAGTTGGCTGCGCATATTGTAATAATTCAGCTGCTTTTTGAAAGCTTCCGGTTCTTACGATCAAGACAAATGTCTCAATTTCTTTAATATCCATAGTGTGCCTCCTTGAATAAGCTAGCTACAGTATACGAAAAGTTTTGTAAAACCCAAAAAAGTTTGTGATCAGTTTTTTCTATCGACAAGTAAATAAAAGCTATTTAAATAAATATGTATTCGTTATCAAACTTGTTATCAATGGTTTTGATAATTAGATTTCTAGTTTATGAATTCAAATATCAATTTTTTTGATACGTGATGTTGGAAAAATCGATTTGTTTTCACAAAGATTGTGGCTTATAGTTTAGAAAATCTTAATTACAAGAAAGCGAAGTGATCGATGATGACGACCATCACCCTAGTCGTAGGCAGTAACCAATCTTATTCTCGAGTTCAAGGACTTGTGGAGTATTGTATGGATCAGTTTTCATTGATGAATCTAAAAACGGATTTGATTATGGTCAATGAATTAAATCATGAAGCATTATTAACAGCTGATTTTTCACATCCAGATATTTTAGAAGCCAATCAAAAAATCATGAACAGCCAAGCCGTACTCTTTTTTACACCCATTTATAAAGCGAGTTACTCAGGTATTTTAAAAACGTATTTAGATTTACTCCCACAAAAGGCACTCTCAGAAAAAATCGTCTATAGTTTAGCTCTTGGTGGCTCGACAAATCATGTATTGGCATTGCCGTATGCATTAGAACCTGTTTTAAAAGAGTTGGGCGCAGAATATTTACTGCAATCTACATTTATCCATCAATCTGCAGTAACAAGAGAAGTCGACAGTTGGGATGTTGCTTTACAAGCGAAAGAACGAATCGATACACAACTGTTAAAAATTGAACAGTACACATTAAAAAAAGTGAGAAAGGAAGTCATTAAATGAGCGAAGGAATCATTCGTGTAGCGACTAAAGAAGATGCTCCAGCTTTATTGGACTTGATCCAAACAGCGTTTAAAGAAGTCAAAGAATATGGGATCGAGTGGCCATCGACTAATGCAACACTCGAAATGGTAACAGAAAATATTGAACGTTCAGTTGCCTTGTTGTATGAGATCAAGGGTGAATTGGTTTCAACGATTACGATCCGTTTACCTTGGGAATCTGAAACACCGGTATCGCGTTATCCATTTTTATGGTGGTTTGCTACTGCAAATGCTTACCGTGGACAAGGAATTGGTAAGCAATTTTTAAGACAAGTCGAAAACGATTATTTGATTCAGCTATATAAAGCGCCAGCATATATGATCGGAACATCTGGTAAAAAACATCCTTGGTTACTGGATATGTATCTAAGAAATGGCTATCAAATCCACGGCAAGCATTTAGATGAAGCGACACAAGATATTGGGGTATCACTGTATAAAGTGTTGATTCCAGAAAAATTCGAGCGCCGGTTACTAAATCCGAGCGCCTAAGGGGGAGAAAAAATGGGAGATTTTTTTAATTGGCAGTATGTATGGTCGTTTATTCCTAAGGTACTTAGTGCTGTACCGGTGACTTTAGGGATTGTAGGGGTGGCTACATTGATGGGGATGCTGCTTGGAATTTGTTTTGCATTGATTCGTTTAGAAAAATTTCCTGTTTTTTCTCAACTTGTGATTGTATTTGTCTCATTTATTCGTGGAACGCCGATATTGATCCAATTATTTTTAGTCTTTTATGGATTACCCGTTTTACTGACGGCGCTAACAGGAAGTCCTGTTAATTTAGATAAACTTTTATTTGTCTATATCACATACGGTATTAATACATCGGCTTACTTTTCAGAGATTTTTCGAACAGCGATTCTTCAAGTCCCACAAGCACAAAAAGAAGCAGCTTTATCTATTGGACTAACCAAAAGTCAAATCTATCGTAGAATCGTTTTACCACAAGCGATTCGCAGTGCATTACCGCCAACAGGAACGATGATTGTCGCCTTATTACAAGATACATCTTTAGCTTTTTCACTAGGAATCGTCGACATTATCGGTAAGGTTAAAGTTTTAGCTTCAGTTACGTATCACTCACTAGAAGGATATTTTATCGCGGCAGTTATCTTTATTGTGTTGAGCATTTTATTAGAGCAGCTATTTTCTAAACTGGATCAACATCTGAGTCAACGACATGAACGTAAGGTATCGGTGATGTCTCCTCGTTTGATCGGTTTGCCATCTTTTAGAAGAAGAGGATTTGAGCATGAAGGGTAGACTATGGAGTTTGTTGATTTTGACCGTCGTTTTAGCTGGTTGTAGCGCTAACGCACAGACTAAAGCGGCGTCTGGTACTGGTGAAACGATTATTGTCGGAACTGGAAACGCGTATCCGCCATTTGTTTATTTGGATGAGAACAATGAATTGACTGGATATGACGTTGCCGTATTAAAAGAAGTCGATCATCGATTACCCGACTATTCATTTCAATATGAATCTATGGATTTTAAAACAATCTTGACGGCGTTATCGAGTGATCATATCCAACTTGCTGCACATCAATATGCTGAAAATGAGGAACGAAAAGCGAAATATCTATACGCCAAAACAGGGTATACGGATTTCACGATGTATATCACGCAAGATCAAGCACATTTAAGTAATGTGAATACTTTAGATGATTTGGCGGGGAAAAAAGTATTTGCTTCTGCTGGATCAAATGCCGCGTACTTACTGGAAACGTATAATCAAACGCATCCGACACCGATTGAAATCGTGTATAACGAAGGAAGTAACGAGGTGACGGTCAAAGGATTACAAAATGGAACTGCTGATGCGGTATTGATGACTAAATTTGATATCGCGAAATTGAACAAGCAATTTCAAGCCAACTTAGTAGCTACAGGAGAGCCGGTCAAAAAAGCTAAGACATATTTTTTATTTGCAAAAGAAAATACAAAACTTCAATCTGCGGTCGATCAAGCACTAACGGATATGATCAAAGATGGAACATTAAGAAAATTATCGATTCAGTATTTGGGAGAAGATTATACAACATAAGGGGCGTAAACAATGAAGAAAAAAACAATTTTAGGTCTAAGTTTAGCAGTGTTATTAAGTCTAGGTTTAGCTGGGTGTGGCAAACAAAGCAATGCCGAAACGACAAAAGATTCTGGAAAAGTCATCACGGTAGGAACCGGAAATGCCTATCGACCATTTGTCTATCTAGATGAAAATAATGAATTACAAGGATATGACGTTGAAGTGTTAAAAGCTATCGATAAAAAACTGCCAGAATATCAGTTTAAATATGAATCTATGGATTTTAAAAATATCTTAACTGCTTTAGGAGCAGGTAAAGTCGATTTTGCTGGCCATCAATACGAATACAATGATGAACGCGCTAAAAAATATTTGTATGGAAAAGTAGGATATACGGATTATACCTTGTACGTAGCAGCAAATAAAGACGCATCAGAGTATACAAATTTAGATACATTAGCTGGGAAAAAAGTCTTTACCTCACCAGGATCAAACGCAGCTTATTTATTAGAGCAATACAATCAAAAACACGAGAACAAAATCGATATCGTCTACAACGAAGCCACACAAGAAGTTTTAGTCAAAGGATTACAAAATGGTACAGCTGACGCTGCGTTATTAACAAAATATGATGTGGATAAATTGAATAAAGAATTTTCAGCAGATCTTGTGGTCAACAATCAGCCAATCAATGAATCAAAAACGTATTTTGTCTTCCAAAAAGGTGATCAAGCGTTAGCCGATAAAGTCGACAAAGCGTTGCAAGAATTAATCGATGAAGGAACATTAAGCGAGTTATCAAAGAAAATCTTAGGTGCAGATTATACTAAATAAAAGTAGGTGAACAAAATGGACTATCAAGCAATTAGTGAAGCATTCCAAAAAGGATTGGTATATTTACCTGTTACGTTGCGCTTATCATTTATTCCCTTACTTATCGGGAGTATTTTGGGATTAGGTTTTGCTTTTATGCGCTTTTACCGTACACCAGTAGTCGCAAAAGGATTACAACTAATTTTTCCGATCTTAAAAGGAATACCTGTGGTGTTGAGTTTGATCGTCTGTTACTTACTTTTTTCAGATTGGTTCGATCAATTAGCGACAACATTCCATTTTCCAATTCGCTTTAAAGATCTCAATCGTGAATACTTGATTATCGTAATTTTGAGCGGATATGCCACGATCCAGTTAACGGAGGTTTTTCGCGGATTATTGATCCAATTTGATCGCTCGCAACTAGATGCTGCTGCGTCGATTGGACTTACGACTAGACAAACGATTTTTCGCATTATTTTACCACAATTATTAACGCAATCTTTGCCGCTTTTATGCAATCAGTGGATCGTATTGTTAAAATTATCGGCTCTCGCATCGATCGTGTCGGTGGTCGATATTTTAAGTGGTTCACTGATTATGGCGACTACTAGCTATACATTTTTAGAAAGTTATATTGCAGCAGCGCTTATCTACTGGATATTGGCGATCATGATCGAACAAATGGGCTTTTTCTTAGAGCGACGTCCATTTGTGAAAAGAGGGGGAGTTTGATGTTAACCATCACACAATTGAAGAAACGTTTTGGCAAGCAAATTATTTTAGACGGTCTTGATCTAACGATTGAAAAAGGAGAAGTCGTAGTGATTTTAGGACCAAGTGGTTCGGGAAAAACCACATTACTACGTTCCCTTAATTTCTTAGAACATGCTGATTCTGGAACCTTAGCATTGAATGAACAAGTCATCGATGCAAAAAAAGCGACCAAAAAAGAAATTCTTTCTTGGCGACGACAAACGGCGATGGTTTTTCAACAATATGCACTATTTGCACATAAAACAGCAGTAGAAAATGTGATTGAAGGATTGGTCATGGTCCAAAAACTTCCAAAAAATGAGGCCCTAGCTATCGGAACAGCTCTGCTTGAACAAGTCGGGTTAGCAGATAAATTAAATCACTATCCTAATCAGTTATCAGGTGGGCAACAACAACGAGTAGGAATCGCACGTGCTTTGGCTTTGAAACCTGAGGTCATTTTATTTGATGAACCTACAAGTGCACTCGATCCAGAATTAGTGGGAGAAACATTACGAGTGATTCAATCACTTGCTCATAAAGACAGTACGTTAATCATCGTAACACATGAGATGCAATTTGCGTATGAGGTAGCCGATCGTGTGATTTTTATGGAACATGGTCAAATCGTTGAACAAGGTACGCCAAAAGAAGTATTCGAACAAACCAAAGAAGAACGGACTAAACAATTTTTGGCACGTACTAGACCACAAACATTAGAGGGGGCTATTTCGTGATACGTCTAGGTTTATTAGATCAAAGTATTATTTATGAAAATGAAAATGCAATCTCAACACTAGCAAAAACAGTAGACTATGCACAGCAAGCTGATATTTTAGGGTTTGATGCATTCTATGTTTCAGAACATCATTTGATTGATCAAATGGCAGGCGTTAGTCCAGAAGTCTTGATGGGGTATCTTTTAGCTGCGACCGACCAGATCAAAATCGGTAGTGCGGGTGTGATGCTACAACATTTTGTGCCTTATAAAGTAGCAGAAAATTTTGACGTGCTCGCAAATCTAGCACCACATCGCGTCATTGCAGGGATTGGAAAAGCACAAGGAGGCAATGATCAAGTCGTCACTGTTTTACAAAAAGATGCTTTTTTGAAGCCAATTTCTTTTGAAGAAAAATACCGTGAAGTTGTTGGCTTATTGCGCCAAACGTTACCAGTTGACCATCGCTATTTTGACCGGATCAAACTGGCACCCGCTCTTAGTGCTGCACCTGAAATGGTACTACTTGGTGGGAGTTTAGAAAGTGCAGCTTTAGCAAACGAAACACAATCGAGTATGATTTATCCGTTTTTTGCTAATGGAAATGAAACGATTTTATCAGAGGTCAAACAAGCATTTTCTGTACGAAAACATACACGCTTTATGGTAGCTGTTACCGTTGCATTAGTCGATTCTTTAGAGCAAAAACAAACCTATCTTGACCAACTGGCTTCTTATACGGTTCATTTTGAATCTGGGAAACGTTTGAATTTTGCAGACGAAACTAGTGCAAAAACCTATCAAGAGACGCAAGAAGAAAAAACGTGGATTGAGAAGAAACCGACAGGAGCGATTGTGGCTCAAAAAGAGACCTTGGCTAAAGAACTTAAGGACTTTTGTGTTCGCCATGATCTTTCGGATATCGTTATCCACACACCTTATATGCCGTATGAAGAAAAAATGCAATTGATCGAGTATCTTGCAACTAAATTTGAATTGAAAAGAGGCGCTTTAGTATGAGTCAACCAACGATTGTGTTATGGGCCAAAGAGGGCTGTCATTATTGTCAAACATTAAAAGAGTATTTTGCCAAAGAAAAACTTGCGTATCGTGTAGTCGATGTGACCCATCAAGACGCGTTTCGCTCGATTTTGCAAACGAAATATGGTGTAAGTTATGTACCAGTCGTGGAAATCGCGAAACCAAATAGTGCACAGTTTACGGGCGTAACGAGTTTGGAATTAGCCGATGTGATTGCTGAAATCGAGGCACATCGCGAGGTAGTTGCATGAGTAGACAATTACATTTAGGTGCCATTTTACACGGAATCGGGAGTACAACAGATGGATGGCGTCATCCAGACATCGATGCGACAGCGAGTACGAATTTTGATTTTTACCAGCAACGAGCACAGCTTGCAGAACAGGCTTTCTTCGATTTTGTGTTTATTGCTGATGGGCTGTTTATTTCCGAAACATCGATTCCTCATTTTTTAAATCGCTTTGAACCGATCACCTTGCTAGCTTCTTTAGCACAAGTTACGAAACATATCGGTTTAGTGGGAACTTTTTCTTCTACATATACCGATCCATTCACTCTAGCTAGACAATTGATGTCACTAGATCACTTGAGTAAAGGACGAGCAGGATGGAATGTGGTGACTTCACCACAAGCTGGTGCAGCAAAAAATTATAATAATCGCACATTGCCTCCACACGACGAGCGCTATGATATTGCAAAAGAACATCTAGAAGTTGTTCAAGGATTATGGCGTTCATTTGAAGAAGATGCTTTTGTACGAAATAAAGAGACCGGTCAATATGTTGATTTTAGTAAAATGCATCGAACATACTATAAAGGAAACTATTATCAAGTGGAAGGACCATTAAATATCGGACGTTCACCTCAAGGAGAACCGGTTGTTTTCCAAGCAGGAGCTTCTGAAAAAGGAAAGGCTTTTGCGGCAAAACATGCAGAAGCGATTTTTACCCACAGCACTTCGATTCCAGCGATGAAAGAATTTTATGATGAGATCACTGATCAAGCTGCCGTGTATGAACGCAAGGCATTGGTGTTACCGGGGATTTCACCGATTATTGGCGAAACAAAAGAAGATGCTGAAGCACAATATCAAGCAGTTGCACAGTTGATTCCAATCGAAAATGCGTTGAATTACTTAGCGCGTTATTTCGATGATCATAATTTTCATCAATACCCACTAGATGAACCTTTTCCAGATCTTGGTACGATCGGTAAAGAGGCATTTAGGAGCACGACGGACAAAATCAAACAAGAAGCGAAAGAAAGAGGATTGACCCTTCGTCAAGTCGCGATCGAACAAGCTTTACCTAGACCTTTATTTATGGGGACGAAAGAAGACGTAGCGGATTTGATCGAAGAATGGTTCAATCAAGGAGCTGTTGATGGCTTTATCATCGGTGGGGACTATCCTCACGCTTTTGAACGATTTGTACATGAAGTCGTACCACTATTACAAGCAAAAGGCATTTACAAAACCAAGTACACACATGATACGCTGCGTGGAAATTTAGGACTAGATGAGAAAAAGAGATTGTGACAGAAGTGGACAGCTCTAAAAAATAAGCCGCACCATTTTGATAATAGACTCGTCTATTTCGGTAATGGTGCGGCTTATTTTTAAAAGAGCTACTTTTGGAACACCGTTTATTCAATTTTTAGAGGATGTGATAGACTTTTATCACATCCTCTAAAAAATCGATCAATGCCCTACATAACGGTGCATTGGGATAGAATTATTGCCTGGATGTACTAATAGATATTGGACAACATCGATATTACTTGCTTCAAACGATGCTGCACATGCTTGTAAATACAAGTCCCACATACGATAGAAGCGTTCATCAGCTACTTGCAATACCTGTTCTTTCACTTCATGGAAATTATGAGCCCAATGTTCTAAAGTGAGTTGATAATCACGACGTAAACTTTCTAAGTCAATCAGTTGGAGGTCGTTTGTTTGCATGTGATTTGCTAACTCGGCAACACCTGGAATATAGCCACCTGGGAAAATGTATTGGTTGATCCAAGCGTTCGTTGCGCCACCTTGTTGGCGACTGATACCGTGAATCAAGGCTGTTCCTTTAGGTTTCAATAGGCGTTTGACTACAGCAAAATATTCTTCTAAGCTATCTTCTCCAACGTGTTCAAACATTCCTACACTTGTAATATGGTCGAATTCCATGTTTTTGACTTCACGGTAGTCTTTTAACAGAACTGTACATTGATCTTCAAGACCTTCTGCTTTAATTTTGTCTGTAATAAAACGATATTGCTCCTCACTCAAAGTGATTCCTGTTGCATGCACACCGTATTCTTTGATCGCCGTAAACATCAAAGTTCCCCAACCACAGCCAATATCTAGTAGACTATCGCCTTCTTTAATAAACAATTTATTTAGGATATGGCGCACTTTATTCATTTGAGCTTGTTCTAATGTATCTTCTGGTGTTTGAAAATAGGCACAAGAATATGTCAATGTTTTATCTAACCATAATTCATAAAATTCATTTCCTAAATCATAGTGGGAATGGATGTCTTCTTTATTTTGTTTTTTAGTATGACGTGCTAATTTTGGTAACCATTTGATATAGCTTTTTGAACGCAAAAAACTATTGGCTTGACGATACGCATCCGTAACGAGAGCTTGGATACTTCCGTCAATTTCGATTTTTTTGTCCATATACGCTTCTCCTAGTGTCAAAGAAGCATTTTTAGTGATTTCCTTGATGGGGATGATTTCATTAAAGGTAATGGTGATCTCTGGTTCACCTTCTAGATTGCCGTAACGTTCTGAAGTGTTATCCCAGTAGTTGACCGCTACAGGTAACGAGAATGATTCTGAAAATAATTTTTTGTATAACTCTTTTTCTAACATGTTCATTTCCTCCTAAGACACTGTTTACTCTAATAGAGTAGTCCTTTTTGTAATAAATTACAAACATTTTCTTTTGGATTTTCATGAGTTTCATGGGTTTCACATTTACAATTGAAACACTTTAGTATATGATAAACCAGGTTATATAAAAAAGAAAAGAATAAAGGTGTTCATGACAATAATGTTCGTCTTTTAGGGGGATTTTTAGTAGTGAAAGAAAAAGTGTCGCAGTATTTTGGTCTATCTGCGCTTCAAACCTCATTTCGCACCGAAGTGATTGCTGGGTTTACCACGTTTATTTCAATGGTGTATATTCTATTCGTCAATCCTAGTGTATTAGGTGCTTCAGGGATGGATGAAGGTGCAGTCTTTACAGCGACAGCATTAGCAAGTGCTGTCGGAAGTATTATGATGGGACTATATGCGAAGTATCCGATCGCCACAGCTCCAGCGCTAGGAATCAACGCATTTTTCGCCTATTCGGTCTGTATCGGAATGAAGATTCCTTGGCAGACAGCTCTAGCGGGTGTTTTCGTTGCTTCATTGTTATTTATGTTGATTACTGTATTTAAATTACGTGAATTGATCATTAATGCAATTCCTAAAGATTTAAAATTTGCGATTTCTGGTGGGATCGGCTTGTTTATCGCCTTTTTAGGATTAAATCAAGGTGGGATCATCGTTGCAGATGAATCGACACTTGTATCATTAGGTTCGCTATCAGTTGGTACGACTTGGTTAACGATTTTCGGGTTAACCGTAACGGCTATTTTATTGATTCGTCGTATACCAGGAAGCGTCTTTATTGGGATGGCAGCGACAACTATCTTAGGCTTAGTCACAGGCTTGATCCAAAAACCTACAGGAATCGTATCCGCAGCTCCAAGTTTAAAACCGACTTTTCTAGTTGCTTTAAAACACGTAGGTGATATCAATACGATCCAGCTTTGGGTGGTTGTGTTAACGTTTTTATTGGTTACATTTTTTGATACAGCTGGAACACTTGTTGGGTTAGCGAATCAAGCGGGATTTATGAAAAATAATGAGATGCCACGTGTGGGTAAAGCTTTGGCTTCAGATTCAACTGCGATGTTGGCAGGGTCATTATTTGGAACTTCTCCAGTAGGGGCGTATGTCGAGTCTTCAGCAGGGATTGCAGTTGGTGGACGTTCTGGATTAACGGCCGTCGTAACGGGAATTTTATTTTTATTTGGTCTATTCTTTTCTCCTTTATTAGGAATCGTCACACCGCAAGTGACTGCACCAGCGTTGATCGTTGTAGGTGTGATGATGGCTCACTCGCTAAAAGAAATCGAATGGGAAAAACTTGAAATCGCGATTCCAGCCTTTTTGATTTTAGTAGGAATGCCGCTAACGTATAGTATCTCAGATGGGATTGCATTAGGATTCATTTTTTATCCGATTACAATGATCGCTGCTAAACGAGGCAAAGAAGTTTCTCCAATTATGTATGTATTATTCTTCGTTTTTATTGGTTTTATGTGGATTTTAAATATTAATTCTTAATCGTAAGAACACCGTGTTTGTCATGGTGTTCTTTTTTTTACTAGTTTACTTATTTTTTGTAAGCAAAATAATCGTATTTCTATTTGAAACTTGATATAGTAGAAAAAAACAAGTCGGAGGAATACACATGACACATTATGAATTTGGTTTAGACACATTTGGCGATATCCCTTATGATCAAGCAGGCAAACGCGTATCAGATGCTGAAGCTTTGCGCTTAACGGTTGAAGAAGGTGTGTTGGCTGATCAAGCGGGAATCGATATTTTAGCTATTGGAGAACATCATCGTAAAGAATATGCGATTTCTAGTCCAGAAATCGTATTAGGTGCCTTAGCAAGCGTGACAAAAAAGATCAAATTAAGTACCGGTGTTACGGTATTAAGTTCAGACGATCCTGTTCGTGTATATGAACGTTTTGCGACCTTAGATGCGTTATCAGATGGCCGAGCGCAAGTGATGCTAGGTCGTGGATCATTTACTGAATCTTTTCCATTATTTGGCTACGATCTACAACAATACAATGAATTATTTGAAGAAAAATTAGCGCTTTATCATCGTTTGATTACAGAAGAAACCGTTACATGGGAAGGAAAAGTTACGCAATCATTAAATCAAGCTCGAATGTATCCGCAAATGGAAAACGGTCGAACCCTTACGACGTATATCGGTGTTGGGGGCACGCCAGAATCGATTATTCGTGCTGCTCGATATGGTTTTCCAGTGATGTTAGCTGTTATTGGTGGCGAACCGAAACGTTTTGCACCTTATGTAGAGTTGTATCAAAAAGCAGCTACGCAATTTAATCAACCTATTTTACCCGTTGGTATGCATTCACATGGTGTGATTGCCGACACGAATGAAGAAGCACAAGAGATTGCTTGGCAGTACATCAAAGCGATGATGGATCAATTAGGACGCGAACGTGGTTGGGCTGCAATGAGTCGTGAACGCTTCTTGGCAGAAATTGAACATGGCGCTTATTTTGTCGGTGATCCTGAAACCGTGGCGCAAAAAATTGCACGTACAATCAAAGAAGTTGGGGTTGAGCGCTTTGATTTGGTTTATGGAGCAGGTGGCCAAACAGCGGATGCTCGTCTTAGAACGATCGAATTATATGGTAAAGTTGTGATTCCTCGTGTAAAAGAATTACTAGGAGTTGAGCAGTAATGGAAAAAATTGGGATTTTGGGTGCCGGAAAATTAGGCTTAACCTTAGCGCAATTAGCAAATCGTGCAGGATATCAAGTTGGGATCGCTAGTTCTAGGTCAGCAAGTGCGATCGAGTTGAGTGTAAGTGTTTTGGCTCCCGGAACAGAGGTTCTTGATTCAACGACTCTGCTAGAGAATTATCCAGTAATTATTTTAGCTTTACCACTTAGTCGTTTTTTCGATTTACCAGAAACGATGCGTGAACAGTTTGAAGATAAAGTAGTTCTAGATGCGATGAATTACTGGTGGGAAGTCGATGGTCCAGACGATGAAGGGCGGTATCGAGGATCTAGTTTGACCGTTCAAGCTTGGTTGCCCCAAAGCGCAAACGTGGTTAAAGCCTTTAACCATATGGGCTATCACGATTTAGCCGATGAGGCCACATCAGATTTGACAGCTCAAAAGGGAATGATTTATGCTACTGACCAAAAAGAGCTTTCAGCAATGATGGATACCTTGATTTCAAATTTGGGATTTGCCCCTTATTACTTGGATTCGTTAGCACAAGGGATTAAATTAGAACCCGGAAGTCCATTATTTGGTGCGAATGAACCAAAATCAGTGTTACATGATAGACTAGAAAATTGGGAATCAAATTAATCCAGTGATGTCGTCTTTTTTAAATAAAATAAAATAAATATCATAAAAAGCATGGATTCTTTGTTAGAATCCATGCTTTTTTTAATGAAACGATTGACATGAAGATTTAAGTAGGCGATTTTAATTTTTCACAAACTGACATCAAAATGAACGCGATAAAAAAAGAATTTTTGTTTTTTTGCTTATTTAAAACCGTATCAATTCAATGAAAAATCTATTTTCCCTACGTAATTTTAGAATAATATTAAAATTACATGAATTTACAATGAGAATTTTAATCGATATAATCGGTACATTGAAACAGTTGATGGGAGGTTTTTTTATGCAACAACAACAAACACAGTACTTACGCCCATTTATCGTAAATGAAAAAGAATATTATCTTTTTGATTTACATGAAGCGGCAACTACATATGGTCAGTCACTTGAACGGTTACCTTACGTGATCCGTCTGTTGCTTGAGACGTTAGTTCGCCAACAAGATGACGTCGACATTACAAAAGAACATATCGCCCAATTGATCAAATTTGATGCGTCAAATCCTAAAGGGGAGGTACCCTTTAAACCAGCACGTGTGATCTTGCAAGATTTTACCGGCGTACCCGTGATCGTCGATTTGGCATCGATGCGAGAAGCGATCGTAAAATTTGGTGGAAAAGCGACACAAGTCAATCCAGAAATTCCAGTTGATCTAGTCATCGACCATTCTGTCCAAGTGGATCAGGCTGGTACGGTAGAAGCTTTGGCGGCAAACGTTGCACTAGAATTCCAGCGTAATCAAGAGCGTTACGAATTTTTAAAATGGGCCCAAACAGCTTTTGATCACTACCGTGTGATTCCTCCAGCTACAGGCATTATCCACCAAGTTAATATTGAATATTTGTCGGAAGTCGTCGTGACCAAAGAAGTGGGTGAACAAACGATCGTCTATCCAGATAGCGTCTTAGGAACGGATTCACATACGACGATGATCAATGGGTTAGGTGTATTAGGTTGGGGTGTAGGAGGAATCGAAGCAGAAGCCGCGATGCTTGGCGAACCGTCGTATTTTCCTGTACCAGAAGTCGTGGGTGTCGAGCTGGTTGGTACGCTCGCTCTAGGGGCTACGGCGACAGATGTTGCTTTAGAAATCACGAAATTGTTACGTGAAACGAAAGTAGTAGGAAAATTTGTAGAATTTTATGGTTCAGGAATGGAGCAACTTTCATTAGCTGACCGGGCTACAATTGCCAATATGGCACCAGAATACGGGGCAACTTGTGGCTATTTTCCAGTAGATGATGAAACATTGCGCTACATGGAACTAACTGGACGCGATCCTGAAAAAATTGCATTGACTAAAACGTATCTAAAACAAAATCAACTGTATTATCAAGCAGGAAAAAGAGACTATTCTACAAATGTATCCATGGATTTATCAAGGGTCCGCACGAGTTTAGCTGGTCCTAAACGTCCTCAAGATTTGATTTTTTTAGATGAGATGAAAACAAATTTTCAAACATCATTATTGAATCCAGAAGGACCACAAGGATTTGGTCTGACACAAAATGAACTCAAAAAGCAAGTCACCTTATCCCAAACGCAAACGTTAAGCACCGGGGATCTTGTAATTGCGGCCATCACGAGTTGTACAAATACTTCAAATCCTTATGTGATGTTAGCAGCTGGGCTATTAGCAAAACATGCTATTCAAAAAGGCTTACGTGTCTCAAGTAAAGTAAAAACGTCACTAGCGCCAGGCTCTCAAGTCGTAACGGCCTATCTAAAAGATGCTGGTTTATTACCTTATTTAGAAGAGCTAGGTTTTGCTGTAGTTGGGTATGGGTGTACGACGTGTATTGGAAATTCTGGACCGCTAGAAGACACGCTTACCCAAACGATTATCGACAACGATCTAATCGTTTCAGCGGTCTTAAGTGGAAATCGTAATTTTGAAGGACGCATCCATCCACAAGTCAAAGCCAACTATTTAGCATCACCGCCTTTAGTGATTGCATACGCATTAGCTGGAACTGTGAATAAAGACTTAAGTAGAGAACCCATTGGTCTTAATGATCAGGGTGAGGCGATTTATCTACAAGATATTTGGCCGACCAAGCAAGAGATCGATGAAACGGTTAAAGCATTTGTAACACCTGAATTGTATCAGACCCACTATGCAAAAGTCTTTGATGCCAATGAAGTGTGGAACCAAATCGCAGTTAAACCAGAACCAATCTATACATGGGACGAAACGTCCACGTATATTGCGAATCCACCTTATTTTGAAAATATGACCCAAGAATTGATGCCATTAGAACCATTAGCAGGGCTGCGTGTGTTGGCAAAATTTGGAGATTCGGTCACAACCGATCATATTTCACCAGCTGGTGCGATCTCAAGTAAAGTTCCAGCGGGGCGTTACTTAAAAGAGCGCGGGGTTGCCTTACGTCAGTTTAATTCATACGGATCAAGACGAGGACATCATGAAGTCATGATGCGTGGAACATTTGCCAATATTCGGATCAAAAACCAACTTGTTCCAGGTACTGAAGGAGGACAAACGCGATGTTTTGAAACAGGTGAGGTGTGTTCGATCTATGATGCCGCGATGACATATAAAACAGCCAAAACGCCACTACTGATTTTAGCAGGAAAAGATTATGGCATGGGCTCTTCGCGTGACTGGGCAGCTAAAGGGACACATTTATTAGGTGTAAAAGCAGTACTTGCAGAAAGTTACGAGCGCATCCATCGCTCTAATCTAGTGATGATGGGCGTTTTGCCTTTGGAATATCTTCCTGGTGAGAGTGCTGAAACATTAGGATTGGATGGAAGTGAAGCCTTTACGATTGCGATCACCGAAGATACTGGTGTCAATGAATTGATCACTGTTACAGCAGAAAAAGCAGATGGTGAACAGACATTTACAGTACGTGTTCGATTTGATTCTAAAGCTGATATTCGCTATTACAAAAATCAAGGGATCTTACCGATGGTTGTCCGTAAAAAAATTGCCGAAGCAACACAACAAGGAGGAAAAACTTATGAACACAGCAGGATTAGCAAACACGATCGCTTGTGAAACCTATATTAGCGCGATCGAAGAAGATCGTTTAAGTTATTTTGGGTATGATATTGATGAGTTTATGCATCAAGATGCTACGTTTGAAGAAGTTATTTTCTTACTTTGGAATGGTCATCTGCCTACGACAACAGAGTATGCTTTATTTACCCGAGCTTTGCGTGAACAATATGCAATCGGTGAAGCAGTCGAATCTTGTTTACGTATCCAATGTCGTCAAAACTTGCATCCGATGAGTGTCTTACGG
Source organism: uncultured Enterococcus sp. (assembly GCF_913775425.1). Taxonomy (GTDB): domain Bacteria; phylum Bacillota; class Bacilli; order Lactobacillales; family Enterococcaceae; genus Enterococcus_G. The sequence goes on along the minus strand of NZ_CAJYIS010000082.1, from coordinate 4,331 downwards.
AGTACCGTTTCTTTATTGGGAGTCTTTGACAAAGAAGCAGAAGCGACCGATGCAGAGGCTGTGTACCGTCAAAGTATTTCACTTCAAGCGAAATTACCAACGATCATTGCCAGTTTTTGTCGCTTGCGTCAAGGACTAGATCCAATCGTACCGGATGAAAACTTAGGTCTAGCTGAAAACTTTTTGTATATGCTAACCGGAGAAATCCCCCGTGTGATCGATGTACAAGCACTAGACCGCGCCTTGATTTTACATGCAGATCATGAGCTCAATGCCTCTACTTTTGCAGCACGTGTGTGTGCGTCAACCCTTTCAGATACTTACTCTTGTGTAACGGCAGCGATTGGAACGCTAAAAGGTGCTTTACATGGCGGAGCGAATGAACGCGTATTTGATATGCTAGAAGAGATCGCCGTTGAACAAAATGCGACACAATACATTTTAGAAAAACTAGGATCAAACGAAAAAATCATGGGATTTGGTCATCGTGTCTATACTACAGTGGATCCACGTCAAATCTATTTGAAAGAAATGGCACAGCAGATGACAGATCAAACTGAAAATCAGATTTGGTATCATCTATCAGAAGAAGTTGAACAAGTGATTCGCCAAGAAAAAGGTTTAATTCCAAATGTCGATTTTTATTCAGCAACGGTTTACCACGTGCTAGGAATTGATAAAGATCTATTTACCTTGATTTTTGCGATGAGTCGAGTAGCTGGTTGGTTGGCGCATATTGCTGAACAAAAACAAGCCAATCGCTTGATTCGACCGCGCTCACAGTATAAAGGACAATTGAATCAACGTTATGAACGGATGACAGAAAGAGTAGGGCAATTGTATGCATGATATTCAGATGACAAAAGAAGGGTTGGTCGTTCCAGACTACCCGACGATTCCTTTCATCAAAGGAGATGGAATTGGACCAGAGATTTGGGAGCAAGCACAGCGGATTTTTGATCAAGCTGTATTTCTGACCTATCAAGAAAAAAAGCAGATACAGTGGCAAGAAGTGTTAGCCGGCCAACGCGCATTTGATGAAACAGGAAGTTATTTACCTCAAGAAACACTTGATATCATAAAAAAACAGCTTATTTCAATCAAGGGACCTTTGACTACACCGATTGGAGAAGGAATACGTTCGATCAATGTCGCTTTGCGTCAGACATTGGATCTATATGTCTGCATGCGACCGGTACGGTATTTCAAAGGTGTGCCTTCACCGGTGAAACATCCGGAATGGACAGATATGGTCGTATTTCGAGAAAATACAGAAGATATCTATGCGGGGATCGAGTTTGCTGCTGAAAGTATCGAAGCGAAAAAACTGATGACCTTTTTAGCAGATGAACTAAATGTAACAAACATTCGATTTCCAAAAACAAGTGCGATTGGGATTAAACCGATTTCTAGTCAAGGTAGCAAACGATTGGTTCGGGCCGCAATTGAACATGCTTTGGCGCATCAAAAACAGTTTGTGACACTCGTTCATAAAGGAAATATTATGAAATTCACAGAAGGTGGCTTTAAAAAGTGGGGATATGAAGTTGCAGAACAAGAATATGCCGAGCAAACCTTTACCTATCACACTTACGATACGATCAAAAAAGAACTAGGTGAAGATCAAGCCAATCAAGCGCTCCAAAAAGCACAGCAAGCAGGGAAATTAATTGTTAAAGATTGTATTGCTGATATTTTTCTAGAAGAGATCATCGCACGACCAAAAGATCACCAAGTCATCGCTACAATGAACCTAAATGGTGACTATATCTCCGATGCTCTAGCTGCACAAGTTGGGGGTGTGGGAATTTCTCCTGGTGCAAATTTCAATCTTCAAAGTGGTCATGCAGTATTTGAAGCAACGCATGGAACAGCACCTAAATTTGCAGGTAAAAATAAGGTGAATCCTTGTTCTGTCTTATTATCTGGCGTCTTGATGTTTCGTTATCTTGGTTGGGGAGAAGTCGCTGAGCGCATCGAACGCGCAATCGAACAAGCGATTGCTTCTAAAAAAGTAACCTTTGATTTTGCGGCACAATTACCCGAAGCTGTAGAAGTGAGTTTAAGTGTATTTAGTCAACAAATTTTCGATCAACTATAAGTGTCATCTCGCGTGATTTTTGTTATACTATTTTTTGAGTATAAACACACAAGGGTTGGGCGTAGGCTTTCAAGGATTGTTTCTTCAGGGGCGGAGAAATGACTAGAAGCCTGCGCTCTTTTTGCTTGTATAAGGAGGAAATGATATGGAGTTTGTCGGTAGTTTATGTTTGATTTTGATTACGACGACATTGGTGTCACATTTTTCAAGAAGAATCGGAGTCCCGGCTGTTGTCGGGCAATTATTAGTAGGAATTATTTTAGGAAGTGGTGGCTTACATTTATTAAAAAACACTGAGATCTTACACGAATTTTCAGAACTGGGTGTGATCTTGTTGATGTTTTTAGCTGGGATCGAAAGCGATCTACAATTGTTGAAAAAATATGCGAAACCTGCCTTTTTAGTGGCGTTTTTAGGAATTTTATTGCCAGTACTCTTAGGCGGAGTGAGCACGTTTTGGTTTGGTTTTTCAATGAAAGTCGCCTTGTTTTCAGGTATGATCTTAGCGGCAACATCAGTTAGTATCTCCGTTGAAGTGCTAAAAGAGTTACGCGCGTTGCAAACGAAAGAAGGGGCGACGATTTTAGGTGCTTCCGTTGTCGATGATATTGCAGTAGTACTGATTTTTAGCTTGAGTCTACCGTTCTTTCAAAAAGGAGCTGCAGCTGAAGGATTGCCTTTGCCTTTATTACTAGTCGAACAAGTCTTGTACTTCGGTTTGATTTTCTTTGTCATTCGTTTTATTGCGGGAAAATTGATGGAGTTAAGTGGAAAGTTGTTTGCCACAAGTGCTACGGTGATTACGTCAGTAGTCTTATGTTTAAGCATGGCTTATTTAGCAGACTTTGTCGGATTAAGTTCAGTGATCGGGGCCTTTTTTGCAGGGATCGCTGTGGGGCAAACCAAAGTCAAAGATTTAGTATTTAAAAACGTTGAAGTGTTGGGATATAGTGTCTTTATTCCGGTTTTCTTTGTCAGTATCGGCTTAAGCGTGACGTTTGATCAATTATGGACACAAGCATTGTTTATTCTCGTACTGTTGATTGTAGCCATTATTAGTAAATTATTTGGTGGATATCTAGGTAGCCGTATGGTAGGTTTTGATAATCACTCGGCTTTGATGATCGGTTCTGGATTGATTTCGCGTGGTGAAATGGCCTTGATTATTTTACAGCTTGGTGATGAAGCAGGAATCGTCCCACATGAACTGTATGCGCCATTTGTTATTGTGATTATTTTAAGTACGTTACTCTCACCATTTTTCTTGAAACATTACACAAAAAAAGTTCATGCAACGCAGTAGAGGAGTAGATTATGCAAAAGAAATATTTCTTTTTTGATATCGATGGTACACTGACCGATCGTGCAACGAATGAAATTATTCCAAGTGCAAAACAAGCTTTGGAAGAACTACAGCAAAAGGGCCATTTTGTTGCAATTGCAACTGGACGTGCGCATTATAAAGCGCGTCCGATCATGGAAAGATTAGGATTACACAATATGGTCTGTGCTGGTGGTGGAGCTATCGTAGTTGACGATCAATTGATCAGTAATCGTCCATTAGCATTAGAAAAAGCCAAACAGATCGCGATAGAAGCAGATAGTCTAGGTCTGGGTGTGTTATTTGCTACAAAAGATTCAGATGAAGTGATCAGTCGTGATGAGTTGTTTATTAAACAAGTAGGAAAGCGACAAGAACCGACGACATATCGTATTGATTCAAAACTTGCGATTGAAGAATTAGAACAAATCTATAAATTGTATATTGCACTACCTCAAACAAGCAAAATCGAGTTGACAACAAAAGAACTTTTGCCTAGTTTGTATTACGTGCCAGAATATTTGATGTATCAGATCGATGAAAAAGATCGAGGGATTCGTGAATTGATGGCCTATTTACATGCACCGACTGAGGACGTCGTAGTATTTGGTGACGATACTAATGATTTAGTGATGTTTGGCCAAGAGTGGTTTAGCATTGCGATGGGCAATGGAACCAAGGCATTAAAAGACAAAGCAGATTACATTACCGCAACCAATCTAGAAGATGGCATTTATAAAGCTTGTCAGCATTTTGGTTGGATTTAGCCGTTGACTTTTTGTGTAAAACCATTATAATAAAATGAAATTCATATGAGAAAAAACGTAGAAGAGAAGAGTAATCAATGCAACGCGAGACAGAGACTCCGGTAGCTGAAAAAGGAGACGGGAACCATTGATGAAGATGAAC
>NZ_CAJYIS010000081.1 GCF_913775425.1 uncultured Enterococcus sp. | reverse complement strand
AGGTTTGTCTAAAGGAGATTCCAATTGTCTAAGTCAAGTGAACATAGTACACTAAAGAAAAAAAGGGGGATTATTATGGAAGTACTTGTAGTGATCGACATGCAAAATGATTTTATCACCGGAAGTTTAGGGACTAACGAAGCCCAAGCGATCGTGCCAGTGGTCAGAGAAATGATCGAACGTTTTGAAGGACTGATTCTCTTTACCCGCGATACGCACCAAGTGGATTATCTATTGACTCAAGAAGGTAAGAAATTACCTGTGGTGCATTGTTTAGAAGGTAGTGAAGGTTGGGAAATCGAAGCGTCTTTACCGGTCGATGATGCGGTGATTTTTGATAAGCCGACATTTGGAAGTCCAGCACTTGGCCAGTATTTAGCCGAACTTGCGACACAAGATACATTAGACGCGATCCATTTGATCGGAGTCTGTACTGATATTTGTGTGATTTCAAATGCCTTATTGATCAAAGCGTTCTTACCAGAAGTGCCGATCATCGTTCATGAAAAAGCTTGTGCGGGTGTGACCCCTAAAGCCCATCATCGAGCACTTGAGGCCATGAAGAGTTGCCAAATCGAAATCAACTAAAAAAACGAGAGTTCCTACAAGGTAGGGGACTCTCGTTTTTTTAGTTTTGCATCATGTTTTCTAAAGATTGCATCGCGACCGTGACTTTTTCAGCCGTCATTTCTTCAGCGAGCAAGTGAATACTTTCTTCTTTAATCGTCGCACGTTTCGCTACTGCTTGATACTCTTCTTTTGTTAAGATCATATCCATCTCTTGTAAAGTAGTCGGTAAGTGCATTTCATGATAAAACGGTACTAGATTTAGGATCTCAGTTGGATTTTGTTCGAGCATGAGTTGCACTAAAATACCATAAGCAACTTTATTGCCGTGTAATTGATGATGGCTTTGCGGTAAAATCGTCAAGGCATCGTGGATCGAGTGGGCTGCGGCAGTTCGGCCATATTCATCGCCAAATCCGCCGACCATTCCAGCAAGTAAAATATTGGTTTCGACAACGGCGATAAATTCAGGTGTGAGCGTTTGGGTTTGCATCGCTTCGATGGCTTGTGTCCCAAAAGCTAATAGATTTTCCTGACATTTTTTCGCTGCAAAATGGGCCACTTGGACTTCGATCGGAACCGTATCTAATTGACGAATGATCGCATCGCCTTCATACCATTTGGCTAGTGTATCGCCAATACCGGCGATCATATACGCGATAGGCGATTCTAAGATCACACGTGGCTCGATCAAGGTCAAAGCGATCGCTTCAGGAAAGATATCATAACGATCCATCGAACCGTCTTGGTTATACATGACACTTAGTGGCGTATAGGCTGCACACGTTGCCGCAAGTGTCGGTAAGATGATCACTGGTTTTTGAACAAGGTGGCCTGTTTGTTTGGCTAGGTCTGCGATTTTACCACCTCCAACAGCTAAAATCGCATCGCAGTGTTGATCGAGCATCAGTGTACAAAGTTCTGCTACTTTTTCATCGCAACATTCGCCACCATAATGCACTTTGGTTACATGAAATGCCGTTAGATCAGGTAAATAGGGTGTAGCCGCTTCAAGTGAGCGACTGCCGTGGATCATTAGGATACGCTTTAGTTTACGTGCAGTTAAGTGTTCTGGTAGTGTCGTCCAAGCGCCTTCTTGACACACATATTCTTGCGGGGCGCCACGAACGATTAGTGAATTGGTCATAATGTCACACTCCTTTAGTCCTCCATAGTGTAAAAGAAAATGCATAAGGATACAATAGATAAATGCAAAAAAGAATAAAAAAACAAAAAAAGGGATTTCAATTTTCGCTATTGGAATATAAAATGAATGTTTATCGAATAATATTCGGTTTTTTAGAATAAAAAACAAATATTATACAAAAATATGCTTTTCAAACTACTAATGATATGCTATGATAAGCAAGTCATTAATTTATGAATTTTTATACATTATAAATCAAGAGGGGTTTTGTTATGAAAGGAAGAAATAAAAATTGGTTGATGGTCGTATTCGCATGTCTACTCATGTTAGGTATTGCCTTGCCAAGTATGACGGTGCAAGCCGAAGAAAGTGATCCAACGTTTGAAGCAATCAAACAAAAAGGAGAAGTCGTGGTCGGATTATCTGCCGACTATGCACCATATGAATTCCATGCAGAAGTCGATGGTCGTGATCAGATCGTCGGATTTGATATCTCATTGGCACAAAAAATCGCCGATGACATGGGTGTGAAATTAAAGATCGAAGAATTAGGCTTTGATGCCTTACTCGGTGCATTAAAAACAGGGAAGATCGATTTGATCATCTCGGGAATGTCTCCAACAGAAGAACGGTTAAAAGAAGTGGATTTTTCGGATCCTTACTTAGAAACGACTCAAAAAATCATTGTGCGTAAAGATGATCTAAACAAATTCAAATCAGTCAACGACTTTGATGGTGTGAAAGTCGGCGCACAAAAGCAAACGACACAAGAAGCATTAGCAAAATCAGAATTAAAAGGTTCAGATGTGGTGTCGTTACAAAAAGTTCCAGATATCGTGTTGAACTTAACGAACAATAAAGTCGATGCAGCCGTATTAGAAGGACCGATCGCTGAAGCGTATGTGCAACGGGATGATTCATTAGCATTTGCCAATGTTTCTTTTTCTGACGATCATAAAGAAACAGCGATCGCGATGCCAAAAAATGCACCAGAATTAAAAGCTGCAGTCAACAAATCGATCAAAGAAGTCAAAGATCAAAAGTTGATGGATAAATATAAAAAAGAAGCCAATGAATTGATGTTCCAAAAAGACCAAAACTTCTTCCAAAAATATTATAAATATTATGTAAGTGGTGCGGGATATACCTTATTCTTAGCTGTGATCGGGGTCGTGTTTGGTGCGATCGTTGGTGGGATCTTAGCGTTAATGAAACTTGGTAAAGTTCGTGTCGTGCGTTGGATCGCAACAGCCTATATCGAATACGTTAGAGGAACACCGTTATTGGTACAAATCTTTATCGTGTACGTTGGTTCAGGGATCATCGGCATCGAATTATCAAAAGTCGCTGCCGGATGTATCGCTTTGGCCTTAAATAGTGGAGCGTATGTAGCGGAAATCATTCGTGCAGGGATCAATGCGGTAAACAAAGGTCAAATGGAAGCTGCGCGCTCACTTGGGATGAACCAACGTCAAGCGATGCAATTTATCATTTTCCCACAAGCCATCAAAAATATCTTACCGGCATTAGGAAATGAGTTTGTGACAGTCATCAAAGAATCTTCTATCGTATCAGTTATCGGGGTATCTGAATTGATCTTCCAAGCTGGAAACGTCCAAGGAGCAAGTTTCAAACCATTCTTACCTTACTTGATCGTATCGTTGATTTACTTTGTAATGACCTTTACGTTATCTCGTTTACTAGGTGTCGCTGAAAGGAGAATGAATACAGATGCTTAATATTGAAAACTTACACAAAACATTTGGTAAAAATGAAGTCTTAAAAGGAATCGATATGAACATTGAAGCTGGTGAAGTCGTTGTGATCATCGGTCCTTCAGGAAGTGGAAAAAGTACGTTTTTACGCTGTTTAAACTTACTGGAAACCCCAACAGACGGCAAGATTATCTTTGAAGGAACAAACCTTTTAGATAAAGGGGTCAATATCGATCAATTGCGTCAAAAAATGGGAATGGTATTTCAAAGTTTTAACTTATTCCCACATAAAACCGTGCTAGAAAACATTACGATCAGTCCAGTCAAAGTTAAAAAAGAAGCGGATGCTACAGCCAAAGCGGAAGCAGAACGTTTACTAGACTTAGTTGGTCTAAAAGATAAAAGCCAAGCCTATCCGTCAAGTCTTTCTGGTGGGCAACAACAACGGGTAGCCATCGCACGTGCCTTAGCGATGAATCCTGATGTGATGTTGTTTGACGAGCCGACTTCAGCACTAGACCCAGAGATGGTCGGTGAAGTATTATCCGTGATGCAAGGTTTAGCCAACAATGGGATGACGATGGTAGTCGTAACGCATGAAATGGGATTTGCCCGCGAAGTCGCCGATCGTGTGATCTTTATGGATGAAGGGGTGATCCAAGAAGAAGGAACACCAGAACAAATCTTTACCAATCCTGAAAACCCACGTACACAAAGTTTCTTAAATAAAGTGTTATAAAAGGAAGTCAACTATGGATCAAACAAGAGTAGCCAAACGGTTTCAAACACCGGAAGAAAATTTGTTGATGGATATCGGGATCTTAGCCAAACAAACAAGTGGCTTGATCGATTTATCGATCGGCGATCCTGATCTAAATACCGATGATGCGATCATTGAATACGCGATGAAAGCGGCCAAAGAAGGGCATACACATTATACGTTATCTGATGGTAGTGAAGAGTTCCGTCAAGCAGTCGCCGACTTTTATCAACGAACGTATCAGCTTAGTGTCGATAAAAATCAAGTACGAGCTACAGTCGGAGTTTCTCACGGTCTGTATCTGGCTTTGATGGCGATCTTAGACCCAGGCGATGAAGTGATTATTCACGAACCGTACTTTTCACCGTATAAAGATCAAGTCGAATTAGCAGAAGGCATCCCAGTCATCGTACCTACGTATGAAAAAGATGGATTTCAACTAGATCCTAAAGTGTTAGAAGGTGCGATCACCAAAAAGACTAAAGCGATCATTATCAACAATCCAAATAACCCGACAGGTGCAGTCTTTAGTGAAGCCACTTGTCAGGCGATCGCAGATCTAGCGATTCAACATGACTTGTTCATTTTATCTGACGAAATCTATGAGGCGTTCTCCTTTGATCAGCCATTTTATCCAATGGCGGCATTTGCTCCAGAGCATACGATTACGTTTAGTGGATTCTCAAAAGCCTTTGCGATGACTGGATGGCGTATTGGGTATATGATCTCACCTGTTTTTGTAAATGATGTCGCGCGTTATTTGAATGAAAATATTTCGTATTCAGCTAATGCGTTATCCCAACAAGGAGCGATCTATGCGTTAACACACGCCGATGAGATCGTACCGAATGTGGTCAAGATCTTTAAAGAGCGTTTGGCCTATGTGGAAAAGCGTGTTGCAGCCCATCCGCGCTTACACATGAATCCAATCAAAGGGACGATGTATGCGTATATCAATGTAGCCGATACAAAAATGGATGCATTGGCGTTTACCAAAGTGTTATTAGAAGAGGCAAAAGTTTTGGTGATACCAGGAGATGCATTTAGTCAAACCAAACCGACGACGCATATTCGCATTGCAGTCACACAAGATCTTGAACAATTAAAAGAAGCCTTTGATCGAATCGATCAATGCGTATAAAACGTTAAGAAAAGAAGCGAAAATTCGCTTCTTTTTTTATTTTTTTTCAACAGAAATACGGTTACATGAGAAAGCCTATGCTATAATGAGAAAAATATTAAAGGGGGCACACCAATGAGAGCGGTATTAACAGTAATTGGACAAGATAAAGTAGGGATCGTGGCAGGTGTTAGCGCACAACTGGCTACGTTAAATATCAATATCGTCGACATGACACAAACGATCATGCAAGACTTTTTTACGATGATGATGATGCTAGAATTACCAGAAGATGTCGATTATGAAGCGATTCGTCAAGCGTTAGATGCTTGTGGTGAAACATTAGGTGTCAAGATCACGATCCAAAATGAAGCGATCTTTGACGCGATGCATAAATTATAGGAAGAACTAGACAGGAGAGAATCATGGAGAGCAATCAAATATTAGAAACGATTCGCATGGTCGAAGAAGAAAATTTAGATATCCGGACGATTACGATGGGAATCTCTTTACTCGATTGCATCGATGCGGATGTCGATGTAGCATGCGAGAAGATTTATCAGAAAATTACCACAAAAGCAAAAGACCTCGTCGCTGTTGGGGAAGCCATCGAAATGGAATATGGGATTCCGATCATCAATAAGCGGATCTCGGTAACACCGATTGCGCTAATTGCAGCAGCCAGTCATGTAGATGCTAAAGAATGCGTGAAATTTGCCAAAGCGCTTGATCGTGCAGCCAAAGCTGTAGGAGTAAACTTTATCGGAGGCTATAGCGCTTTAGTAGAAAAGGGCTATCAAGCCGGCGATCTCCCGTTGATCGAATCGATCCCTGAAGCGTTAGCGCAAACTGATTTTGTTTGTTCATCAGTCAATATTGGCTCAACAAAAGCTGGTATTAATATGGATGCTGTGAAATTGATGGGAGAGATCATCAAAAAAACGGCAGATACATCTGATATGGGCTGTGCGAAATTAGTCGTGTTTGCCAACGCTGTCGAAGACAATCCGTTTATGGCAGGCGCGTTCCATGGTGTCGGTGAAGCGGATTGTGTGATCAATGTCGGCGTCAGTGGTCCTGGTGTAGTGAAACGAGCATTAGAAAAAGTCAAAGGACAATCGTTTGATGTCGTCGCAGAAACGGTCAAACAAACTGCCTTTAAAATCACACGTATGGGGCAATTGGTCGGACGGGTGGCCTCTGAGCGATTAGACGTTCCGTTTGGGATCGTCGATCTATCTCTTGCACCGACACCAGCTGTGGGCGATAGTGTGGCATTGATCTTAGAAGAAATGGGTCTAGAATCTGTGGGTACACATGGAACGACAGCTGCGTTAGCGTTATTAAACGATGCTGTGAAAAAAGGTGGCGTGATGGCATGTAACCACGTGGGAGGGTTATCCGGTGCGTTTATTCCGGTTTCTGAAGATGCGGGGATGATCAAAGCGGTCCAAAATGGATTGTTGAATCTTGAAAAATTAGAAGCGATGACGGCAATCTGTTCTGTAGGATTGGATATGATCGCGATCCCAGGTGAGACCAGTGCCACAACGATTGCGGCGATGATCGCTGATGAAGCAGCGATCGGAGTCATCAACCATAAAACGACGGCAGTCCGTTTGATCCCAGCTAAAGATACCAAAGTCGGTGACATGGTAGAATTTGGTGGATTATTAGGAACGGCTCCTGTGATGAAAACCAATCCGGCACAATCAAGTGATTTTATCTTGCGTGGTGGACGAATCCCAGCACCGATTCATTCCTTTAAAAACTAAAAAAAAGGCTGTGACAGATGTCACAGCCTTTTATAAAATAGAAGAAACGGCGTTCCAGAAGGAGCTCCTTAAGAAATAAGCCAAATAATTACCTAAATAGATGAACCTATTATCGGAATTATTTGGCTTATTTCCTGGAGCTGCCTACTTCTGTCACAGATTTTTTAAAATAGAAAAATATTGACGAACTTGAGTAAAATAAAGCCATAGATCGCAATTGAGATCGGTTTTAAGGTCAAAATAATAATCAAATAATCTTTAAATTTCATTCTTGAGATCCCAGCGATAAAACAAGCGATATCATCTGGCGCAAAGGGGATCAAGAAGGTCAGAATCATAAATCGTTTGATATTTTTATGGTGTTTTGCAATCGATGCTTCGAAACGTTCATAGTTTTTTTTCGACAAGACCATTTTGACAAAGGCGTGACCGTAATGTTTGACTAAGTAATACGCGATGATTTCACCAATGATCAAGCCAATATAGCTGTAAATCAGTCCTTCGATCGTACCAAAAAGCAACATCCCAGCGACAGTCGAGATCCCACCAGGCAAGATCGGTACGATGACTTGAACGATTTCTAAGATGATGAAAAATAAAATTCCTAAATGACCAAATTGTTCAATAAAGGTTTGTAATGTTTTAGTGGATTTAAAAATCCCTAAGTGGATGCCATAGACGACAATTCCGATCAAAGCAGCTACACCAAGTAATGGTAGGATCTGTAAAAAGAGATGTAGCCATTTGCGCCAGTTTTTTTTCATCACGTAGAAAAACTCCAATCTAAAATACTTATCTTATTATTTTAAACGATAATTGATGTGATAGAAAGTCTAAATTGAGCAATTTGTTTTTTTTACAACTTTCCGCTACAATAGAACAGAATAAAAAAAGGTAGGGTGAAGATGAAGTATACACATTATATCTGGGATTTTGACGGGACACTTTTTGATACCTATCCCATTATTTTAAAAGGATTTATGGATACGTTACACACGTATGGTATCCATGCCGATGAAAAAGAAATTTATTATTTATTAAAATCGCAATCATCAAAAGCGATCGCCGAAAAATACGATCTGGATTTTGCTGAATTTACACGAATCTTTAAAGAATTTGAAGCTAAAGATCAACGTGAGCCCGCACCGTTTGCTGGCGCAAAGGAAATTTTAGAAAAAGTCATCGCTGAAGGTGGAAAAAATTATATTTTGACACATCGTGATACACCGGGGACGGAGCAATTACTTGATGAGTATGGCTTGTCTGCTCATTTCGTGGAGATCATTGGATCAGAACGTCCTTTCCCGCGTAAACCAGCGCCTGATTCATTGTTATATTTGATCGATACATACAATATGGAGAAAGCACAAGCTGTGATGATCGGGGATCGTTTTATGGATATCGATGCCGGAAAAGCAGCTGGGATCCAAACTGTATTTTATGATCAAGATCAATTGCTAAAAGATGTTTCTGCTACACAAAATGTGGATGCATTACTCGATATTCTTTAACCTGTGACTAGTTCGTTTTGTACGAACTGGTTTTTTTGCGTATTTATAGAGGAGTAAGGAGGGAGAGCTATGCCAATCGAGCCATCTATCTACCAAAAGATTCGCGCGCTAGTCATGAAGTATAAATGGCCATCCGGGATACTTGTTTTTTTAGTTGTCTTAAGTCTTGTTAGCGTGACGATCTATTGGGTCCTCACACCAAAAACGACTGCTGTTTCAAGTGAGGTGTTGAAAAGTACCGAAATGACAAAACAAAGCGAGTCGACGAAATCGAGTGATTCAAGTACAAGTGAGATCTATGTCGATGTAAAAGGTGCAGTCAAACATCCTGGAGTCTACACGATCCATCCAAGTGCTCGAGTCAAAGATATCATCCAATTAGCTGGTGGAATGACCGGGCAAGCCGAAACACGTGCGATCAATTTAGCTCAAAAAGTAAGTGATCAAGCTGTGATCTATGTGCCAACAGTAGGTGAACAGGTCAGTGATACATGGTCTAGCCAGCAACAAAGTACAGGACAAGCAACACAAGCAACCGAAAAAATCAATATCAATACTGCAGATGCTAGTACCTTGATGACGCTAAATGGAATCGGCGAGAAAAAAGCACAGGCTATCATCGATTACCGAACACAAAAAGGCACATTCAAACAAATCGAAGAATTAAAAGAAGTTGATGGATTTGGTGAAAAGACAGTTGAAAAATTAAAAGACTCGATTACAATAGAGTAAAGTCAACTAAAATGAACGAAAGGAGACAAGAGATGACCAAACGAATTCCTTGGGATCAATATTTTATGGCGCAGGCCTCTTTACTTTCATTACGTAGTACATGTACACGTTTAGAAGTAGGCGCAACACTAGTCAAAGATAAACGGATCATTGCAGGTGGGTATAACGGTTCGGTTAGTGGCGATGATCATTGTATCGATCACGGTTGTTATGTGGTGGATAATCATTGTATCCGAACGATCCATGCAGAGATGAATGCGTTGTTGCAATGTGCAAAACTAGGGGTATCGACGAATGGTGCAGAGATCTATGTAACTCATTTTCCGTGTCTACAATGTACAAAATCGATTTTACAAGCTGGGATCACAACGATTCATTATTTGAACAACTATCGAAATGATCCATATGCATTAGAGCTGATCGAAAAAGTCGGCGCGAAAGTCCATCAAGTCGTACTCGATCCACAATATTTTGCGAAATTATCTTTTATTCCTTCAGAAAGTCGAGAAGATGAAGTATAAAAACTTCTTCTTCTTGCCTGTAGGTTTGGCGACCTGCTGCTTTTTTACCCTCATTTCATCCTTCTTTTTCACCGGATTACTTTGTATCTTCTTTTTGATCTTGTTACTGTATCGTAGACAGTGGGGATTAATCTTGATTACAGTCGCACTCGTCACTTTATTTTTAATACGGTATCATATGACTCAAGTTACTATCAAACAAGATATCCCTGTTTCTGGTCAGCTTAGCATCTATCCGGATACCATCGCTCTTTCTGGTGACCAAGTCACGTTTGATGGCGAATTGTCTGCGCATAAAACTAAATTTCGTTATCGTCTGAAAACGAAAGAGGAAAAATTGCTTTGGCAAGATCGCAACACACGCTATCTTGAATTGACATTTACAGGAGCATTTACTTCGATCATGCCAAGTACGAATCAGCATGGCTTTGATTACTTTGCGTATTTAAAGAGCGAACATTACCAAGGTGTTGTGCAAATTGACCAGATTACTGCTGAAAGAGCACTTGATCGCTGGACGTTTCCTTTACATTATTTACGGATGCGCGCGATTTTTCATACTGAAAAACATTTACCAAATACAACAGCCCTTTGGCTCAACGGATTATTGTTTAATTATCGTCAGAGTGAATATTATGAGTTTTTGACTACGTTTACTCAAAATGGGTTATTGCATTTATTTAGTATTTCGGGTTTGCATGTTTATTTTTTTCTGGGATGGTTAGATTTTTTCTTTCGCCGGTTGGGGTTTACTGCCAAAAGTCAATTGCCGTTTTTTTTACTAGCTAGTGTGGTGCTTACCGGCTTATTTGGTGGCTCGATCAGTATCCTTCGCGCGGTATTGGCTTATCTAAGCTACTGGTTCGTGAAAGAGTTCCCTCTAAAGTTCAGTGCAACCGATCGCTATGCGTTAGTCTTAATGATTTGCTTAGTCATTGAACCACAAGCATTACAGCAACTTTCCGCACAATTGTCCTTTTTATTCTCATTTTTCTTATTATTTTTACGCCCTTCAGCTACGACGATCAAAGCGAGACTCTATGCTGCCTATCTATTCCCGATATTAAGTATTCCAATGTTGCTTTATCAATTTTACGATTGGCCTATTGCAAGTGGAATATGGACATTTTTCTTAGTCCCTTATTTTGAATTGTTTCTGTTACCTAGTGCAGTCTTACTGTTTCTGATTGCTAGTATCGAACCGATCAGTCATCCTTTAGCCTATGCACTCACAAGCAGTTTACAAGTGGTCGATTGGTTGATCACATGTTTTCCTTTTTTAAAGTGGTATGCTGGAGCGCTGCCGATATTTTGGGCGATTAGTTGTACAATAGCTGCTTTATGGGCGATCACTAAAAAACGAATTTTTTTATTTTTACTAGCAAGTGCAGGCGTTCCTTTGATCGTAACGTCGATTCATCCGTTTGAAAAAATCACTTTTTTAGATGTCGGACAAGGGGACACAACGGTGATCCAAAGTCGAGGAAACCGTGAGATCTATTTGATCGATACGGGTGGTAAGCTAAGTTTTCAAACGGAAGCTTGGAAACAAACAAAACCTAAAGTGAATGCTACTTATTCGGTCATTCCGTATTTAAAAGGAGAAGGAATCCATACGATTACCGGTCTTTTTTTGACGCATGGAGATACAGATCACATGGGAGATGCTGCAAGTCTTTTGAGCCAGTTTCATGTGCAGACGCTCTTTCTTGCAAAGGGGAGTCAAGACCATCCGAATATCAAGCGCTTACTAAGAGCGTTTCCTCATCAACGTGTCGAGCTGTTAACAGTCGATCAAGTTATAGGAGAGCGTTTCACTATCCACGTATTGTCCCCTCTACAATTAAGTAAAGGAGAAAATAATGATTCATTAGTGCTGTATACTACGATCGCCAAACAACGCGTTTTATTGACAGGTGATTTAGAAAAAAGTGGTGAGCTTGATTTACTGAAGCGTTATCCTAGCTTATCTGTCGATTTGTTGAAAATAGGACATCACGGGAGTAAAACCTCGACTGATCCAACATTTGTCGCAGCGATCCAGCCGAAAGTCGCAATCATCTCAGTGGGAAGAAACAATCGCTATCATCATCCACACCAAGAAACACTTCATGTTTTGGATCAAGAACAAATCAAAACGTTACGTACAGATCAACGTGGTATGATCCAATACCGCAGTTTTGGACCGTTCATAAAGCAAATTCAAGGATTAGATGACTAGAATTCATGGGGATTCCATGATAACATAAGGCTGATAGTAGGAGGGTATATGACGATAAAACAATTAATCAAACCAATCGAGACAGATCCTTTAGCACCATGTTATTTGGTCGAAGGCAACGAGGAATATTTTCAGCAGTTTATCAGACAAGCTTTTTTTGATCGTTTAAAGATGGATGAGAATCATTTGAATTTTAGTCATATCGATATGGATACACAGACACTAGATACCTTGATCGATGAAGCGGAGACCTTACCATTTTTTGGCGATGAACGATTGATTTTTGTGGAACAACCTTATTTTTTAACTTCAGAAAAACGTAATGGTGCGCCGGAGCAAAATATCGAACGCTTCATAGCCTACCTAAATGATCCAGTTCCTTCAACGGTTTTAGTTTTTTTTGCCAATTATGAAAAATTAGACGAGCGTAAAAAAATCACGAAACGATTAAAGAAAACTAGTGTGGTATTAGATGTAAAACCACCAAGTGATCAAGAAGTCAAAAAAATGGTGCAAGCGCGAGTCAAAGAAGCTAAAGTCGATATAAACGCCCAAGCGTTAAACTATTTATTAGAAGCAACTGAATTGAATCTAAGCAAGATCATGCGTGAATTGGATAAACTGGTCGTCTATGCAAATCAAACAAAAACGATCGATTACCAAGCTGTCGTTCAGCTAATTCCTAAGAGTCTAGAAAACAATGTTTTTGACTTAACACAAGGTATCTTACAAGGGAAAACAGAACAAGCGATTCGACAATACCGCGAATTAGTGTTGCAAGGAGAAGAAACGATCAAAATCAATGCGATCTTGATCGGTCAAGTACGATTGTATCTTCAAGTAGCACTGTTGATGAAAAAAGGGATGCAACAAGGGGCGATCGTCCAACAAGTCAAAGCACATCCTTATCGCGTAAAACTTGCCATGCAACAAGTCAAAAAATATACAACACGTGAATTAATGACGTTGTATGACGAATTAGTAGAAAATGACTATCAAATGAAAACAGGTCAAATGGCCAAAGAATATTTATTTGAATTATTTATTTTAAAGACAACACGTCAAACAGCATAAAAAAAGAAGCCTCTAGAGGCTTCTTTTTTTAGACTTATTTCGCGATTTTTTTGTTTAGGCGAGATTTGTCACGACTAGCTTTGTTTTTGTGGATTAATCCTTTAGTTTCAGCCATGTCGATAGCTTTTACAGCATCTTTGAATAACGCGTTAACGTTATCAGATCCAGCAGCTACAGCTTCGTCAAATTTTTTGATCGCAGTACGCATTGCGCTTAATTGTGAAGAATTTTTCGCGTTAGCAGTTTCGCTAGTACGTACGCGTTTGATAGCAGATTCAATGTTTGGCATATTTTTCACCTCCAAAAAAATTTCTTATACGAATACGAAAAACGTATAAATCAACACTAGTCATTATACCTAATGATAGACGTGATTGCAATTAAAAGTTGTAAAGAATGTTTACTTAACACAAAAAAAGAAAGCAGAGGTTCTGCTTTCCCACTAATTATTTACTCATCCACCAGTAACCGATCAAGATAACCCCTAAAACGATACGGTACCAACCGAATACTGTAAAATCATGTTTTTTGATGTAAGACATCAAGAATTTGATTGCAAGAACAGAGACGATGAATGAAACGATCGTACCTGTCAATAAGATGATCAAGCTTTCTGTTCCAAAGGTATTTCCCGCATGGAAGAATTTATACATCTTAAGTAAACTTGCGCCGAACATCGTAGGAATCCCTAAGAAGAACGAGAATTCCGCAGAAACAAAACGTGAACCACCTAAAATGATTCCTCCAAGGATCGTTGAACCAGAACGAGAAGTTCCAGGAATTAACGCCAGTACTTGGAACATTCCTACTAAGAAGGCAAATCGATAACTGATTTGATTTAAACTACCGATTTTTGGTTCCACGCCACGTTTGTTGCGTTCTACTACGATAAAGGCGATTCCGTAAACGATCAAGACGATTGCTACCGAAATGAAGTTATAAAACGTCGCATCTAACCAGTCGTCTAAAAAGAGACCGATAACAGCAGATGGAAGAATGGCAAAAATCACTTTAAACCATAAACTCCATGTGTCGCGTTTTTCTTCTAGTGATTTGCTTGGCGCGAACGGATTTAATTTTGTAAAGTACAACACAACGACAGCTAAAATCGCACCCAATTGAATCACGACATTAAACATAGTCATGAATGCCTCAGATTCTTGGATTTTCAAGAATTCATCTGCTAAAATCAAATGCCCCGTACTACTGATCGGCAACCATTCGGTAATCCCTTCGATGATCCCAAAAATAATGGCTTTAATAAAATTTTCAATAAACAAATAGTTCATTCCTTTCAAAAAAATTTCACCTTTTTCAGTATACCTTGTTTACATTCAGAAAAAAAGAAAAATTGTAGCCTATTGCCTATTCTGGCGGCATAAGACTACAATTTTTCGCAAAATAATTAAGATTGTAATAAGGTACGTGAAATTTCTTTACCTTGTTCGATAAATTTAGTAGTTGCAAATTCTTCGATCGTAAATTGACCGTTTTCAAACACCAAGCGTGTGACTGAACCATTTTGGATATCGACTCTGACGTTGTTTTCATCATTGATCAGATGCATCAAAAAGGAAATCGTTAATCCATGAGAGACAACAAGGGCTTTTCCGCCGCCATTTTTTTCCACACGGTGTGCGATATCTTCAAATCCTGTTCGTACACGGTGGCTCAAGGTATCATAGGTTTCTGCCCAATTCGCTGTATCGACATCATAGATCGCTTCGCAAATTTCTTTAAACGAAACTTTTTTAGCAATCATGTCGTCGTAATCAGGAAAATTTAAAATTCTGGGAATGACGCCCCACATTTCAGCATCATAACCACCTTCTAATGAGCCAAAACACCATTCGCGAATTCTTGGATCGACACGGTAATCTAACTTTTGAGCACCAGGATGTTCACCTAAGATGAGACGCATCGTTTCGATTGCACGTCCGCTATCGCTAGAAACAGCCTCAACAAACGGTGTATCTTTTAGTCCAAGACCCAAATAATGGATGTCTTCGATTCCAGATTTTGTTAAGGGAGTATCGCACCAACCTTGGACTCTTTGGATTGTATTGAACATTGTTTTTCCATGTCGAACGACATAAAGTTCTGTTTTTGCCATGATAAATTCCTCCTTTTATTCAGTGAAAAATGGATTCGTTTGTTTCTCATCGCCAATCGTTGTCTGCTCCCCATGTCCTGAGAGCGCGATCGTGTTATCGGGTAAGGTAAAGAGCTGTGTGGTAATACTTGTCAACAATTGTTCAAGATTTCCTGAGTATAGATCCGTGCGACCAATGCTGCCTTTAAATAAAGCATCGCCACAAAAAACAACTTCATCAAAGATAAAGCTCACACTTCCCATGGAATGTCCGGGTGTGGGTACGACCGTAAATTCAAATGGTCCGATCGTATAGGGGGTAAATAATTCAAACTCATATTCTGCTGGCGCTAAAATCAAATCGTCCATTTCAGGATGGCGTCCAGAAAGATTTTTGATTGGATCTTGTAGCCAATCTTGTTCGAGTTCGCTGACATAAACCGGAACGTCAAAGGTTTCTCTGACCTGCGTCACAGCCCCGATATGATCATAGTGAGTATGTGTTAGTAAAATCGCCAATAGCTTTGTTTGACTGTGTTTGATCGCTTGGATCAGTGTATTTGCTTCAGCACCTGGATCAATGATCAGAGAAGCACCATTCTGTTCTAAAAGGTAGCAGTTTTCTTGTGCTGCTCCAGTAATAAAACGCGTAATTTTCATCGCGTATCCTCCTTTAATCAGCTTACATCTAGTATAACGTAAAAGTGGAGACAAACAAAGGATCGCCCCTTTTTTTAAAATAGCGATAAAATAGCAAAAATTCACTAAGAAAAGACTAAAAAATCTCACAAAAAAAAGTGTTAGCCGTACAGATACGCTATGATATGAAAAAAGGGAGGGAGAACTGATGAAAATACGAATGAAAAAACAATTCATGATTGGCGCATTAGGCCTCCTTTTGATCTGGCTTTCTGGTTGTCAGCAAACCGTAGAATCTGAATTTGTCACGCAACCTGTCAAAGAAGTTTTACCCACGAAAGAAAATTTAACGACGCAACAAAATTTCTTGTTGTTACAAAAGGACAGTCAACTCTTTCCTCAAAGTCAAGGAGTGTACGACGTGGTCAAAGACCAACTGACGATCGTCAAACAATACGTTCCAGCACTTGATACGAGTAAGACACGTGCAAATGCAGTCGTGATCGAACAAAAAAAATTAGAACAAGTCAAACAAGATTTCAAGCGTAGTTTTCCTGGTTTGATCTATGAAGATGATCCGTATAAAGTTTATGAACAAAAGTTTACCCAAACGACAGTCGAACTGCATCCAACCTACTTTATTTTACGTGCCCAACCTGATTTTGAACAAAAATTCCAATTCGTCGATGAGAGTGATACAAAAGTGACGGATGAAAATGGCACGATATATGAAATTCAATATAGTACCTAACACATAAGAAAAAATCTTGTGTGTTTTTTTGACATTTTTTCTGTTTCTTTCGTTTATAAGGTAAAGGAGGGAAACAAGATGATCGAGTATATCCATGAATTACGACAAGCAAAGGTTTTGTATATTTTAGCCATGATCGGTCTGGCGATGACACTTGATTTTATTAGTGGTGTATTGGCTGCACGCTACACGCGAACATTTACTTCTAAACAAGGAATCAACGGCCTGATTCGAAAAATGGCCAGTTTATGTTTGTTATTGTTTTTTCTGCCATTAGCATTAGTGATCCCCATGAAAGTTGGAATTGGGATGTTGTATATGTTTTATAGTGGTTACTTGTGGTTCGAATTGCATTCGATTTTAGAAAATTATCAAAAATTAGGGATCGATACCCAGTTGTTCCAACAATTTATTACGCAACTTAAACAGTTGTTTATCGACTATATCAAACGCAAATAATGTGAAATACCTGTCCAAATCCTAAAAAAATCCTAACCAAAACGATCTTCTCGTTACCTTTTATTTGAAAAACTGCTATGCTTTGAAAGCAAACTATATGGGTGAGGGAGTGTACAAAACGTGGCACAAAAAAAAGGAACGTTTGGTTTGGAACAAATCAAGAAAATAGTTGTCCTAGTCTTTACAGGGATCGCTGGAGCATTGAGTATCAATTTCTTTTTGAATCCAGCACACGTGTTTTCAGCGGGTATGAATGGGTTGGCCCAGATTATTGTCGGATTAGCTCAACAATATTTAGGGATTTCGTTAAGTATCGGACTCTTTATTTTGATTTTGAATATTCCCATCTTTATTTTAGGATTTATTAAATTAGGTGGCAGTTCTACTTTTTTAAGTTTTATCAATGTGGTACTAATTTCAGTATTTACGATTGTGTTACCGGAAGGACAAGTGACTGATAATATTTTACTGAATGCGTTAGTTGGAGGCGTTTTAATCGGGATTGGTGCAGGATTCTCATTAAAAATGGGATTTACGACTGGCGGTATGGATATTTTGTCTTTAGTTTTTTCTAAAATTACCGGAAAGACAGTTGGCAGCTATATGTTGCTATTAAATGGGATCATCGTCTTGATTGCAGGATTTTTATTTTCATGGGAAAGTGCGCTATATACGATCATTTCGATCTATTCCATGAGTCGTGTAGTCGATGCGATTCATACGAGTCATCAAAAAGTAACGGCGATGATTACGACACGCCATGCGGATCAAGTGGGAAAGAATATTTCAAAACATGTCTTTCGCGGCATGACGCTTCTCCCTTCCATTGGTGGATACTCTGGGATCAATAGCCAAACGATCATGATGGTGATCACGCGTTATGAATTATATGATTTGGAACAAGCTGTTTTAGAAATCGATGAAAATGCATTTATCAATATTTTGCCGACGCAATCGATTATGGGACGATTTGCAACAGATGATGAACAACGGATTTTTAAAGCAACCGGAGCTTTTCCAGAATTAAAAAGAAATCGACGATAAGCAATTTACAAATTGTAAAAAAACAAGTATCATTTGTCTAAATAGAGGACAGGGGGATACGACATGAGTCAAGAACCAGAAGATATCGTGGTAGACGAAGAATTAGAAGAAATCAAAGAGCGTATTTTAATGGCTCTAGAGACGGTTATCGATCCAGAGCTTGGCATCGACATCGTCAATTTAGGATTAGTGTATGAAGTCGATTTTGCTAAAGATACAGGAGATACGGTCATCAAGATGACGTTAACCACAATGGGCTGTCCATTAGCAGATGTATTAACTGAAAATATCCACGATGCATTAGCAGAAGTCGATGAAGTCAATAAAATCGAAGTCAAATTAGTCTGGTATCCAGCGTGGACGACCGATAGAATGAGCCGTTATGCTCGAATCGCTTTAGGGATTCGTTAAACAATAAAAAGCTGCCTCCAATTTGGAAGCAGTTTTTTTGTTGCTTTGGTTGTGTTATGATTTATTTAATTGAATTTTAATTAAAATTTCATAAAAAGTGAGGTTGTGAAATGAAACTAAGACAGTTATTCCTGTTACAAAAAATAAAGACTACGATAACGGTACTGTTGATTGGCCTTCAAGCAATTACACAGACGCTAGCTGCGTTGATTCTCGCTCTAGCCATTAATGACTTGATTGCTAAAGAATTACAGTCTTTCTTCATTCAAATAGGTTGGGTTATTTTGATGTGGGTGATCACGTTGAGCAGCTCTTATTGTGCCGCTTTTTTAAAGCAAAAAATTATTCAAGATAGTGCCGAGTATCTTCGTGAACAAGCGCTGACCAAAGCGTATCTGACCATTGAACAATCTGAAGGTGAAGTGAAAAAAGCCTATTATATCAATTTAGCTACAACAGATATTTTGACCATTGAAACAGGTATTTCCAGTGTATTTGTGTTAATCGGTTCGATCATGGCTGCTATTTCTTCTAGCATTGCTTTATTTTATTATAGTTATTGGTTAGTACTTGCTACGTTTTTCTTTTCATTGCTTTTTTTAGTGATTCCAATCGTGTATAAAAAACAATTAATTGAAGTAACACAGAACGTTTCAAAACAAAATGAATTAATTACTAAAGATACTACCAATTTGATTATGGGGATTTTTGATTTATTCAATTATCAAGCTTTTTCATTGATTCAACGAAAAAATCAAGTCAATTCCTTAAACATGAAACATGCAAAATTGGCATACACTAAAGTAACGAATTTAGTGACGGTAATGATTGCTTTGGCGAATATTTTAAGTCAATTTTGTTTGATTGGTTTAGCAGGTTATCTGGCCTATCAGGGTCAACTAGGGTTTGGAGTCATTTTAGCTGTGGGCAATCTAGCAAATCAATTTTTCTCAGCAATCAGTGAATTGAGTGAAACCAATGCAAGTATTTTGAGTACACAAGCAATTTTAAATAAATTTGAATCAATTACAAACGATACAAAAATAAATAGACCACCAATATTTACAAAAGAGATTCGCGCAGTTCAACTTAAATATGCTTATCCAAATAAACAGGTCTCTTTTCCCGATATGCATTTTGAAAAAAACAAAAAATACTTAATCGAAGGCGAAAGCGGTTCTGGAAAAACAACATTGATCCAACTATTGACCCGAAGTTTGAAGCATTATAAAGGATCTTTACAATTTGATGGAACAGAGTATGTGAAATTAAGCAAAGTTGACGTGTTACAGTCAATGGCATTGATGTCTCAACAAACATTTATTTTAAATGGAACCATCAAAGAAAATATCTGCTTAGCTCTTCCGTTTGATCAAATACGATTTGATCAAGTACTAGAAAATAGTCATTTGAATGAACTGATTGCTACCTTACCGCAAAAAAGCGATACCGAACTAGATAGTGATCATTTACGGTTGTCTGGTGGACAATTGCAACGAATCGCGATTGCACGAGCATTTTATCATCATAAGGATATTTTGATTTTTGATGAAGGAACGGCCAATCTAGATGCTAAAACAGCCAAAGCGATTGAAGAAATCGTACTAACCACACCAAATCAAACCGCAATTATCATCAGTCATAGCTTTAAAGAAGAGCTAAAACGATTCATAGATCAAACCTATATTTTAACGTAAATACACACTTGCTACTTCTAAAACTGTCGAAGTAGCAAGTGTGTGTTATTTAGGATTCGATTCTTGGAGATTACACACTAGCAAACAGGATATATACATTCGATAGAAATAGTAAACTACCGATGCCTATTAGACTATAGGAAAGTGCGATCTTTATCTTATACTTGTCGATTTTTTCAAGTAAAGCTAAGCTCAATAAGCTGATCAGCCCTAAGGTGAAGAGATACGTTCGACCAGAGGATGCCCAAATTGTAGGTGAAAATGCTAAAATCATGCGCACGACGATGGCAGCACTAAATAGCAAGCTAAATAGCCATTTTTGCCCTGTAGTGATCATAAGGCGATGAAAACTAAACAGTACACCGATTACAACAAGGAATAAGATTAAATCTGGGATCCATGTAGTGGGGTGTCTAAATTGAAATGTTGTCCCATATTGATTGAATTGGGCATAAAAAAAGGTGCGGAACGTTTCAGGTACGATTTGAAATAGATTGTACGCCAATGCTAAACTTAGGCCCAATGGCACGACAGATCCAATAAGGTCGATTGGTTTGAGCGTTTTCTTCACCATTAAACAAATCAATAATATAATCAAC
The DNA here is from genome assembly GCF_913775425.1 of uncultured Enterococcus sp. GTDB lineage: Bacteria > Bacillota > Bacilli > Lactobacillales > Enterococcaceae > Enterococcus_G. Next base: position 2,201 of record NZ_CAJYIS010000081.1, on the reverse strand, counting down.
AACAACACAGGTAAGGCCAACTGATCAAAAAACAAATGACGAATAGTAGAAGAAAATCCTAATTCTAACTTGCGAAAGAGACTTAAGCTTTCGTAGTCCGCAAACCATTGTGTCACTTCTGAAGCATACCGGACTTGATTTCCTGGAGCGAGTAAGATCACGATCAAATTGATCAATGTGATGCCTAAAAAAGGTAAAACTTGCATGATAGCAAGATCTGAGCGATAAAGCAAGTATGCGATCATCAAGATAAGATAAGTTCCAAATAGTGGTAACATTTGTTCATGATTCGTGGCATAAATACTGGTTACTAAACCGATTAGATATAAAGGAAGTTTGACTTGATGTTGTGCGATCTGCCAAACACTGTAACTTGCGAGTAAAGCGCATGCGTAGACCCAAAGGTAATTCGTGCTTGTCGCAATCCAACCTGTATCATAAAATAAAGTCAAAGGGATACATAAAAATAGCGCCGTTGAACAACATAAATCGAGTATACGAGGCGATCGACGTATAAAAAAAGCAGGCAGAATACTTGCGATCGTCATCATCAACGCATCAAGAAGACGCCAAAACCAAAAATGTGTGACACTATAAAGCGTAAACGTTTCGATCACCAATCGTGAGCTCCACGTATGATACCGATGTGTTAAAAAAGCACTGTAATTTCCGTGGTACTGTGTGTGTAACGGTTCAAAAAATAAGACCAAATCGTCTTTTGCATGGGTCAAAGGGATCATAAAATGAAAGCCTAAAAAACCTAAGAAAATCAAAAAAATCGTCAGATAAAGCTTGCGATTTTCGTGTATCGATAGTCGATTCATCAAGACACTCCTAACATAATAAACATTCTAGTCCATTTTATCGGTTCTAAAATGAAAAAGCTAGATATAAATAAAAGAAATGAGGAACGTAGTTATGGCTTTAACCTGGAAAATCAAATCATTTTCAACATTAACTCCTAAAGAACTCTATAGCATCATGCAACTAAGACAAGAAGTATTTGTGATCGAGCAAGCATGTATCTATCAAGATGCGGATGGATGGGACGAGCAAGCATTGCATCTGTTTTGTTTAGATGGACAACAAATTTGTGCCTACAGTCGCTTATTTTTAGCTGGAGTGAAATATCCTCAAGCATCGATTGGCCGTGTTGTAGTCGCAACATCGCATCGAAAAACCGGACTAGGCCGCATATTACTCGCTGAAGGTGTACGCTATTTGACAAAGGAATATCAACAACAAACGATTTATTTACAAGCACAAGCTTACTTGGAATCGTTTTATGCAAGTTTTGGTTTTCAAACGATCTCAAAACCTTATCTAGAAGATGATATCTTGCATGTTGATATGTTGAAACAAGAAGAAAACTAGCTTTTATTTGCGTGAAACAAGGCTTTCAAGTATGATACACATAATAAGAAAGAAGGGAACGATCCTATGCAAGAACGACAAAATGACGTGCTGATCCGCGGGATTTTTGAATGTTTAGATATCCCAGCTGAAATCGCAAATGAAACAATCGAGAACAATACGATTTATTGTTATGAAAATGGTTCATGGAATCCTCACAAACAAGAGCAAGAAGTTATAAAGGCTACTATGGAATTAGGGTTACGTCCTTTTTTAGTGATTCAACAAGAGCAACATACCATTGTTTTGTATGTTGATAAATTAGTAGAAAATGCAGACGCGATTAAAGAGACACAAAAAGAAGCACATGCGCGTGTCAGTCAATGGTTAGCCGATGCTGAAAATGAAGAATATCACGTATTGGTGTATACTGAAGAGCATACGCAAGCAATTCAAAAAGAAGTCGTGATCCGTAAAACAGCAGAGGGAAATTATACTGTTTTGTAAAAAAAGACAAATATGAGAAAGTAAAGAGAGATGAATGCTTGATTGAAGCGGATTCTTCTCTTTTTTTTAATGTTTTCTGAAAAAAATATTGCAAAAACTCACATTATTCTCTAATATGGGGAGGAGTCGTTTAGATAGAGAGGGTGCGTTATGGAAAAGGAACGTTTACAAAGAAAACTCGGTGCACGTCAGATACAGATGATTGCATTGGGAGGAGCCATTGGAGTTGGCTTATTTATGGGATCAGGAGCGACGATCGCTTGGACTGGTCCATCCGTTATTTTAGCGTATCTAGTAGCGGGAATGTTTTTATATTTGATTATGCGTGCGTTAGGTGAAAT
>NZ_CAJYIS010000080.1 GCF_913775425.1 uncultured Enterococcus sp. | reverse complement strand
TTTGCTTCTTCATCAATGTTTGGACGAATAATATATAAGATTTCATATTTCGAATTTTCCATTGATTTTTCACCTCCCTATGGACTTTGGCCCTTATTGCTCTAAGGGCAGAGAGAGTTGTCTGTTTGGACTACTCACAAATAAAAATTATACATCTATTCTCATGAAAAAGCAAGTTATATCTTTTTTCTTCCCCATCGTAATTAAATACGCAAAATAAAAAAATATCCCAAAAAATTAGAGCCTCACTCCAATTTTTTGGGATTACTATTATATGCAAAATATGTTTTAAACTTAAGCTTCAGAAGATTCTTCTTCGCTTGATAATTCCAATTCTTCTGGTTCTACGGTAGCCATTGTCACTACCTTTGCACCATTTTCCATTTTCATGAGACGAACACCTAACGTTGAACGTCCAGTTTGCGAAACACTCGCAACATTAAACCGAATAATGACACCTTTATTAGTGATCATTAGAATATCTTCATCGCCACTAACTGTCGCCAAACCTGTTAAAGGTCCATTTTTTTCTGTAATATTAGCCGTTTTGATTCCTTTACCACCACGACCTTTGATTGGATATTCTTGACTTGCTGTGCGTTTTCCGTATCCATTTTCCGTAATCACAAGAACTTCGCTATCTTCATGTAAAATAGCCGAACCAACTACATAGTCTTCATCTCGTAAACGAATACCTCGAACTCCAGCGGCCATTCTTCCCATATCACGCACAGCTGATTCAGCAAACGTTACAGAATAACCTAGATGTGTCCCAATGATAATTGCGTTTTGACCTTTTGTTTGTAGTACATTGACTAATTCGTCATTTTCTTTTAAGCCAATCGCAATTAATCCATTACTTCTAATGTTTGAGAATGCTGCTACTGAGGTACGTTTGACTACACCTAAACGAGTTGTGAAGAATAAGTATTCGTCTTCCATATTTTCTTGTTTCGAAACAGGTACGATCGCTTGGATACGCTCGCTAGAATCGATTCCAAGGAGATTGATAACTGGAATTCCTTTGGCTGTACGTCCGTACTCTGGAATTTCGTATCCTTTAGCTTTATAAACTTTCCCAGCATTGGTGAAATAAAGTAAAGTATCATGCGTAGAACATGAAACTAGATTTTTAACAAAGTCTTCATCATGTACGCCCATCCCTTGCACACCGCGTCCACCGCGACGTTGAGAGCGAAACTCGCTTTTTGCTAAACGTTTGATGTACCCATTATTAGTCAGCGTGATCACGATCTCTTCTTCTTCGATCAAGTCCTCATCTTCTAAAGACAATACTTCTCCCACTAATAACTCTGTACGACGTTTGTCACCAAACCGTGTCCCTAATTCATGCAACTCTTCTTTTATGATTTCTAACACGCGTTCTGGGCGTGCTAGGATGTCTTCAAGATCAGCAATCAATTTCAATAGTTCTTGGTACTCATTCTCGATTTTATCACGTTCTAAACCAGTCAAACGGCGCAAACGCATATCTAAGATTGCTTGTGCTTGGCGATCTGAAAATTCAAAACGTGCGATCAATGCTTGTTTTGCTTCGTCATCGGCTTTGGCAGCACGAATCATCGCAATGATTTCATCGATATGATCTAATGCAATCCGCAATCCTTCAAGGATATGTGCTCTCGCTTCAGCTTTTGCTTTATCAAAACGTGTCCGTCTAGTGATTACTTCTTTTTGATGCTCTAAGTAATCTTCTAAGATACGTTTTACACTCAATACTTTTGGTACACCTTTTTCGATGGCTAACATGTTAAATCCAAATGATGATTGTAAAGCTGTCATTTTGTAAATGTTGTTTAAAATAACGGACGCACTGACGTCACGACGAACCTCGATCACGATCCGCATCCCTGCACGACTTGATTCATCACGTAGTGCAGTAATTCCTTCTATTCGTTTATCACGATGTAGCTCTGAGATACGCTCAATCAATTTCGCTTTATTGACCATATAAGGTAATTCTGTGATCAGGATACGTTCTTTCCCATTTTTCATTTCGTCGATTTCCACTCGGCCTCGAACAATGATAGAACCTTTACCTGTCTCATATGCACGACGGATACCAGATTTTCCCATCACGATTCCACCTGTCGGAAAATCTGGCCCAGGCAAGACTTCCATCAATTCACTGGTTGTTACTTCTGGATTTTCCATCACTAAATCGATCGCTGCGATCACTTCATTTAGGTTATGAGGCGGAATATTTGTAGCCATTCCCACAGCAATCCCTGTTGTTCCATTGACTAAAAGATTGGGAAAACGTGCTGGTAAAACAGCTGGTTCGCGTTCTGTATCATCATAGTTACTTTGGAAATCGACAGTATCTTTATTGATATCTCTTAACATTTCAACAGCCAAACGACTCATCCGTGCTTCTGTATAACGCATTGCTGCAGCACCATCACCATCGACAGAACCAAAGTTTCCGTGACCATCTACAAGCATATAACGGTAACTAAAAGGCTGCGCCATACGTACCATAGATTCGTAGATTGCACTATCACCATGAGGATGATATTTACCCATGACATCCCCTACGATACGTGCTGATTTTTTATGCGCACGATCTGGTGTAACACCTAGTTCGTTCATTCCGTATAAAATACGACGGTGAACTGGTTTTAATCCATCACGTACATCAGGAAGTGCCCGAGCAACGATGACACTCATTGCATAGTCAATAAATGAGTCCTTCATTTCACTCGTTAAGTTCACATGTTGGATATTTTGTTTAATTTCTTCACTCAATAGGTAGTTCCTCCTCTAAGGTTAGATGTCTAAGTTTTTCACGTAATGCGCATTCTCTTCAATAAATGCACGGCGTGGTTCTACTCGGTCTCCCATTAACATTTCAAATATCTGATCCGCTTCGATTGCATCATCGACTGTTACTTGTAACATCATACGGTTTTCTGGATCCATCGTCGTTTCCCATAATTGATGGTCATCCATTTCACCTAATCCTTTGTATCGTTGCACACTTGGTTTTGGAGAAGCTGGTAGTTCAGAAACTACACGTTGTAATTCTTCTTCTGCACGTTTACCAGGTTGAACGTACGTGATATTTTTACCTTGTTTTACTCCATATAAAGGAGGCTGCGCAATATAAACATATCCTGCCTCGACGATTGGGCGCATGTAGCGATAAAATAATGTTAATAACAAAGTCCGAATGTGAGCACCGTCGACATCGGCATCTGTCATGATCACCAATTTGTGATAACGTGCTTTTGATACATCAAAATCGCCACCAAAACCTGTCCCCATTGCTGTAAATAATGAACGGATCTCTTCGTTGGCTAAAATTTTATCCATTGTTGCTTTTTCTACATTTAAGATTTTCCCGCGAATTGGTAAGATTGCTTGGAATTCTCGATCACGGCCTTGTTTAGCCGATCCTCCGGCAGAATCTCCCTCCACGATAAATAATTCACATTTTTCTGGTTCACGACTTGAACAATCTGCCAGTTTGCCTGGGAGACTACTGATTTCTAAGGCGCCTTTACGACGTGTCACTTCCCGCGCTCTTTTCGCAGCTAGACGTGCTTTAGAAGCAAGCATTCCTTTTTCTACGATTTGACGGCCAACAGTAGGATTTTCAAATAAAAACTTCGAAAAATGCTCTGAGAACAATCGATCCGTTACAGTTCGGACTTCAGAATTTCCTAATTTCGTTTTTGTTTGACCTTCAAATTGAGGATCAGGATGTTTGATCGAAATGACAGCAGTCAATCCTTCACGAACATCTTCTCCAGTCAAATTATCATCGTTTTCTTTCATCAACTTTTGTTTACGTGCATAATCATTGATGACACGAGTCAGTGCTGTTTTGAAACCCGATTCATGTGTTCCACCTTCATATGTGTGGATATTGTTGGCAAAACTTAATAGGTTTGCGTGATATCCATCCGTATACTGCATTGAAACTTCGACACTGATATCCTGTTGGTTACCTTCAAGATAGATCGGTTCTGGAAAAAGTACCGTTTTTGTAGCATTTAAATGCTCGACGTAACTTTTAATTCCACCCTCATAATGAAATTCGCGTAAAACTACTTCTTCTTCAACACGACGATCCTCAATGGAAATATGCAGACCGCGATTTAAAAAGGCTAGTTCACGAACACGAGTGGCTAATTTTTCAAAATTAAACTCTGTAGTTTCTTGGAAG
>NZ_CAJYIS010000079.1 GCF_913775425.1 uncultured Enterococcus sp. | reverse complement strand
AAGATTGATCCACCACTAACTGTTTGACCATCAGCACGTTTAGCACCTAAACGTTTTGATTGAGAGTCACGTCCGTTGGAAGTAGAACCTCCACCTTTTTTGTGGGCGAATAATTGTAAATTCATATTCAATAACATGGAATGCACCTCCTATTTAATAATTTGTGTTTTAATTTGGATAGAGTCGCTATTCTCATTTTGAACTGCTTGTAAACCAAGCAACAAATTTTCTAATAAAATTTGCGCAATGTTGGTTTGCTCCTGATTTTTAGAAAACGGCAATTCCATCGACAAGTAGCCACCTGCTTCATTATCCACTACAACATTCGGCTCAAAACCCGCTAAGGCTTCAATCCCATTGACTGTACTGATGGATAATGCTGAAACTGCGGCACAGACGATGTCCATTCCGTATTCTCCCGCATTTGCGTGACCTGATAATTCAAATGCTACAATGCGACCAGAAGCATCGCGATTGAAAGTTCCATTGATCATAACTATTTACCCTACTTTTTGATTAATTATGCGTTGATCGCTTCGATAACCACTTTTGTATATGGTTGACGATGACCTTGTTTAGTGTGAGAATGTTTTTTAGGTTTGTATTTGAAAGTCACGACTTTCTTTTGTTTACCGTGTTTTTCAACAGTTCCTACAACAGTTGCGCCTGCAACAGTTGGAGCACCTACTTTAGTTGATTCACCACCAACTAAAATCACCTCGTCAAATGTTACTTGTTGTCCAGCTTCAACGTCTAATTTTTCAACGTAGATTGCTTGACCAACTTCAACTTTGATTTGTTTACCACCAGTTTTGATAATTGCGTACATGCTATATAGCACCTCCTTCTTTTAGACTTAGACTCGCCATCCCAAGTGATCTAACGATACTTAAAACTTGTTCTGTGCGGTTGTAGCTGTGGAGTCCACAATTACAACAATACTAATTTATCAAATTTCACAGGCCGAGTCAAGAAAAAGTTGTTCTCTTACATCTTTTTTTCGTAAGCGTGGATTTTTTCTTCATATTGTAATGTGATCGCAATCTCATCTAAACCGTTGAGTAGTTTATGTTTCCAAGTCGCATCGATATCAAAAGAAAATCGTTGTGCTCCACACTGGACTTCTTGCTTGATCAAATCGACTGTCACCACTGCTATCGGATCTTTGACAAGTTCTTGACGACTTGTTTCATCCAATACGATTGGCAATAGCCCATTTTTAGTCGCATTCATATAGAAAATGTCACTAAAACTACCGGCAATAATCACTTGAAAACCATAGTCCAACAAGGCCCACGCTGCATGTTCTCGCGACGATCCAGAACCAAAATTGTCACCTGTGACTAAAATTTTAGCATCTTGATAGGTGTTATCGTTTAAAATAAAGTCTGGATTTGGCGTCCGGTCACGTAAATAACGCCAATCATCAAATAAAAACTCACCAAATCCAGTTTTTTCAATCCGTTTTAGATAGGTTTTTGGAACCAACTGATCCGTATCGATATTGTCGTTCATCAATGGAATCGCTTGACTTGTTACCGTTTGAATCGCCTTCATGTTATGCACGCTCCTTTACAAGTGGTCTCACATCGACGAAATGTCCATGCAGTGCAGCGGCAGCGGCCATTGCCGGACTACATAAATGCGTTCTGGCATTTTTTCCTTGTCGTCCAACGAAGTTACGGTTTGACGTCGATGCACAGTGAACAAATTCCGGGACTTGGTCTGGGTTCATGCCTAGACACATCGAGCAACCTGGTTCACGCCATTCAAAGCCTGCTGCTATAAAAATTTGATCCAATCCAATCGCTTCTGCGGCCTTACGAACTGGACGCGACCCGGGAACGACAATCCCTGTTACCTTAGGATCGATCGTTTTGCCTTTGATGATGGCTGCCGCTTCCTTTAAATCGGACAAACGACCATTGGTACAAGAACCAATAAAAACATATTCGATTGGGATATCTTTTGCAAACTGACCAGGTGATAGCGCCATATAGTCATATGCCATTTGATCATTATGGTCCGTTATCTTTGGAAATGCGTCTTCGATCGAAACACCCATTTCCGGATTGGTACCCCACGTAATGTAAGGAGATAATGCCGAAATATCTAAATGACGGTAGGCATCATAACAACTTGGTGCATCTGTTTTTAAATCAAGCCACGTCTTACTATACATCTCGATATCTTCTGGTGCATAAGGACGTCCTTTAAGGTAATCGATTGTCTTTTCATCCGGAGCAATCATCCCCATCTTCGCTCCGCCTTCGATCGACATGTTGCAAATCGTCATCCGCTCTTCCATTGAAAGGCTACGGATGGTTTCGCCGTAAAACTCTACTGCATATCCCACACCAAAATCGACACCCAATGTTGCAATTAACGCGAGAATAATGTCTTTTGCATAGACGCCTGGCTGTAAGGTACCGGTGATCTCAATCCCCATCGTTTTTGGTTTTTTTTGCCATAGTGTTTGTGTAGCCAACACATGCTCGACTTCACTAGTTCCAATCCCAAATGCGATCGCTCCAAAAGCACCATGAGTCGCCGTGTGGGAATCTCCACAAACAATCGTTTTCCCCGGTTGAGTCAACCCTAGTTCTGGTCCAACCATATGTACGATCCCTTGATTTTTTGATCCGTTATCACACAATTCGATTTCAAATTCCGCACAATTTTGACGTAATGTATCCATTTGTTTTTTAGATACTAAGTCGGTGATCGTATGGATATCTTTCGTTGGGACATTATGATCCATCATACCAAATGTCTTATCTGGTCGTCTTACTTTACGCCCCGCTTGACGTAGACCTTCAAATGCTTGTGGTGACGTCACTTCATGGATCAATTGTAGGTCGATATAGAGCAATTGTGCTTCATTTTCTGCACCTGTGATGACATGTTGTTGCCAAACTTTATCAAATAGTGTATTCATACTACTCCTCCTTTATACGCTGCCAAAACAGCATGTGTGACGTCAGTTGTTGTCGCTTGTCCATTTAAATCTGGTGTTCGTGTCGTCGATAATGCCTGCGCACAGGCTTGTTCTAAGTCGCTGGCAATTTCTTCATAACCAAAACTTTCTCGTAACATCATTGCAACTGACAAGATCATCGAGATTGGATTTGCTTGATGTTTGCCTGCAATGTCAGGAGCTGAACCGTGGATCGGTTCATATAACGAAACACCTATACCATGACTAGCACTAGGCAATACGCCAAGTGATCCAGGTAAAACAGAAGTCTCATCGCTTAAAATGTCTCCAAATAGATTCTCGGTCACGATCACGTCAAAGCGAGTTGGATGTTTGATCAAATCCATTGCCACCGAATCGACATATTGATAGGAAACTTCACACTCTGGATAATCCAACGCGATTTTAGCTACTGTTTCACGCCATAGACGACTTGTCGCTAAGACATTGGCTTTATCGACTGCGCATACTTTTTGCCGTCTAGTCTTGGCTAATTCAAATGCATAACGCACAACACGTGTGATTTCATCTACATGATAATAATTCGTATCGATAGCCTCGTGATCTGTTTTTTCACGTGGAGTTCCAAAATAAATCCCACTGGTCAATTCACGTACAACAATAAGATCTGTTCCATTGACGATTTCTTTTTTTAGCGGTGAAAAGTTAACTAAACTATCACTGACTTTGACCGGCCGAATATTCGCATACAACGCCAACGTTTTTCGCAGTTCTAATAGCCCTTGTTCTGGTGTCGTTTCAGCCGTTGTCCATTTGGGTCCACCAATTGCAGCAAGTAAAATCGCATCTGCTTTTTGGCAAGCTTCTAGTGTGGTATTTGGCAAAGGAACGTGCACTTGGTCAATCGCGCTCCCTCCAAATAAATGCGCTTGATGTTGCAGTGGCAAATGGTGCTTTTCAATTACATAATCCAGTATGACTAGCGCACTTTCCATAATTTCTGGGCCAATGCCATCACCGGCTAATGTTACGATCGTCTTCATTTTCTTCCTCCTACTCGTTGATACATTTTCCCACTTGCCTGTACATAGGCTTTGGCAGATGCTTCTAGCACGTCAAAGTCGATCCCATTGCCACTGAATAGTTGCTGCTTTTGATCGCTGATGCTGACGTGAACTTGCGCTTGTGCATCCTCACCTTGTGTCAAAGATGTTATCGTATAGTCTAAGAGTAATGGTTCATGATCGAATAGTTGATCGATTGCATGATAGATCGCTTGAATACTCCCATCTCCTACCGCAGAAGCTACTTTTAATTCGTTATTGATCTGCACTTCGATAACCGCACATTGATAACCATTGGATACATATTGAACTTGTAATCGCGTCAAGAAGATTTCGTCTTCTTGATTTAATTGATCACTGACAAGTGCATGAAGATCGCTATCGCTTAATTGATTTTTTTTGTCTGCTAACGTTTTAAATTTTTTAAACAAGTCACTGATTGCTTCTGCTGAATAGTCATAACCTAATTGCTTCATTTTTTCATGAAATGCATGTTTACCAGATAATTTTCCTAAAGGCAGTGAGTTGGTTTTGACCCCTACCAATTGTGGTGTGATAATTTCGTATGTTTCTGGATTCTTCAAAACACCATCTTGATGGATCCCTGATTCATGTGCATAGGCGTTCCCGCCAATTACCGCTTTATTTTTTGGAACGTGAAGACCAGATAAACGAGAGACCAAATCACTAGTATTTTTCGTTTCTTGTAACTTAATTTTCGATTGGCATTGATAAAAATCACGTCTGATGTACAGTGCGACCGCGATTTCTTCTAATGCGGTATTGCCTGCACGTTCACCGATACCATTGATCGTTCCTTCGACTCGGTCTGCACCGTTTTCGATTGCTGCGAGTGCATTCGCTGTTGCCATCCCTAAATCATCATGGCAATGGGAAGAAAACGTGATTGGGGTCTGACTACGAATATGGTCGATCAAATAGCGAAAAAGTTCGCCATATTCTGTCGGTGTGGCAAAGCCAACTGTATCGGGAATATTGATGATCGTCGCCCCCGCATCGATTGCGGTTTGCACAGCTTGTAATAAAAAGTCTTTTTCAGTACGGGACGCATCTTCTGGTGAGAATTGGACGATCTCAAATAAAGAACGTGCATAGGTTACATGTTCATGAATCGATTGTATAACCTCTTCTTTCGTCATGTTCAATTTGTCCTTACGATGGATCGGACTAGTCGCTAAAAACACATGGAGTTGCGGTGATCTTGCTTGCGCCAATGCTTCATAAGCACGATCGATATCCTTTTTTTGACAGCGAGCTAAAGCTGCAACAGTCGCCGTTTTCACAGCTTCAGCAATTGCTTTGACAGCTTCAAAATCACCCTGTGACGCAATCGGAAACCCTGCTTCAATCGTATCGATCCCCCATTTTTCTAATTGTAAAGCGAGTTGGACCTTTTCTTTTTTATTAAAATGAACACCTGGTGTTTGTTCGCCATCACGTAATGTGGTATCAAAAAATTGAATATTTCTCATCTGTTTTCGCTCCTTTAAATTGAATTTGGGTATAAAAAAAACATTCCACAAAGGTTTTCCTTCATGCAATGTGAATAGGACTCTTCAAATACTACGTCGAAGAATCCTGGGTCATAATAATAATAAGTTTAGTGAAAGTACATTGTTCGTTTTAATCATAAGGCAAGCTCCTTTAACTGATTTCTTGTTACTGAGCATACCGAGAAATAAAAAAGAAGTCAACCACTTTTTCTAAATTTTCTGAATATTTTGTTTATTTATAACAAAGAAAAATAAATAAATCCTGATCGACCTTACGGATGATTTAAACAGGTCTGCTAAAAGATAACAAAAAAAGACCTCTAGAAATCTCTAGAGGTCTACTAGCGTCACAGGAGGGATTCGAACCCCCGACCGTCCGCTTAGAAGGCGGATGCTCTATCCGGCTGAGCTACTATGACAAATCAGCAACAAAGATTATTATAGGCAAGTGTTGTCTGATTGTCAATGCTTTTTGTTATTTATTTTCTTGCCAAAGAAAGGTATGAATCAAAGAGATGACTTCAACATTTTCTACTAATGCACTATGTTCAGCATCATCTGTAATAATTTTTTCTTGATACGCTCCCTTATCTTGATAGACTAGCCGCCCTGATAACACACTTGTCATCGTAACGACTTCATCTGTTGCTTCTCCAGTATCTCCAATGATATTGTAAACGTCGATTGATGGGATACGTGCTTGATTGGCTAAATAATTTGTGAGTTGTGGACTGTATTCTTTTGGTGTATCGAATGTCATTTTTTGCTCATTGTAACGCTCAGGCATATCGTTATAAGGTGTACCTAGTGTCATGGCTCGCAAAATCATCGGGTCTTTTTTGGTATAATAATCTTCTAAGTATTGTGTGAGGATCAACCCACCATTCGAGTGTCCCAAAAACGTATACTCCGAAAATGCATAACGGGCAACTACTGCCTGTAGACCGATTTGAAACCATTTCCCTTGCTCGACTAAAGCCTCGTCGCTCGCATCTTCAAATGCGATCACAATAATCGGTCGATTTGATTTATTGGTCAATTTCCCCGTCATGGTGACTTGTTCATCTTTATGGACGGTTACTTTTAAGACATTCGTCGTTTGTAAAGACGTAATCAGACCATCAAAGCGTTCTGTTGTCCCCCCGGTGCCAGGCACCATGATAAGTGGGATTTGGGTCAGTTGCAAGGGACGCTTTTGTTGTAAAAAATTAGAGGTAAACGTATCTGCTGCTAACTTTTCCGATACGGACAGGGCAAAAAAACTACCGACGATTACGACTAGGCTACTCCAACGAAGCCATTTTTTGCGATACATCCTACTCATCTCCTCTGTTTAGGATTCTACAGGAAACAAATCACTCAACTCAAATTCAACTACATCCGCTTCTTTACGAATCAACGCAATTCCATCACCTAAAGGAACAAGAGCGGTCGTCAAATCAGGATGCTCATTGATTTCTTTTAAAAAACGATTTAATTTGCGATAGATCGTGCGGCGATTGCGTGGAATCTCTTCGATTGGATCTAAAACAGTGCCACCTTGGAAGATGTCATCTACGATCAATGCGCCACCTTTTTTCAATAAACGCATACATTCTGGTAAAAATTCGATATATTTTGATTTGGCACTATCCATAAAAATCAAATCATAAGGACCAGTCAACGTCGGCAGAATATCAGCAGCCTGGCCTTCTAACAACGTCACTTTATCTTCTAATCCTAGACGTTCATAGGTTTTTTTGGCTTTTCTAATCATCACGTCGAAGCGATCGATCGTCGTCACGTGTCCATCATCGCCGACAAACTGTGCCATTAGACTAGAAGAAAACCCGATCGCTGCTCCGATTTCTAAAATTTGTTTCGGTTTGATTTGCCCCAATAAAAATTGTAAGAACATCACGGTTTCGTGTGGAATGATCGGGATTTCTTGTTCATTGGCTTCCTTTTCGATTGCTCCTAATTCTCCTGGTAAAGCTTTTTGAGCAGTACGTAAATACTGAACCAGTTCTTCTTTGACAACTGGTCGGTGCATCATTTCATTGCGCATAACGAGTCTCCTTTATTGTTTCTCGTCATATTATACGAATTTTTTAGAAAAGGCGCAAACGAACAGGAATTTTTCTCATAAAATGCTTGCTTTTTTTTTCAACATTGATTAGTCTAGTAACAGGATTTGGATTAGTAACTTATGCGTATGTTTTAGAGAGTCGGAGCGAGGCTGGAACTTCGATACCACTAGCAGAAGTGAACCTACCAATGAGAAGATCACTAACCTGGTCGGCGTGGATGCCTTATCATCTTTCAAGTAGGGTCGAGTCAGTCGATCAACAAAGGTGGTACCGCGAACATGTCCAAGCATTTCGTCCTTTTAGAGGATGGAAGGCTTTTTTTGTGTCCAAAATGAATTAATTAAAGGAGTTTGACTATGTCAGAACAAACAAATGATTTTACCCAATGGTACTTGCAGACCGTTCAACAAGCAGAATTGATGTCGTATTCACCTGTACGCGGATCGATCATCTTCCGTCCCGATGGTTTTGAATTATGGGAACATATCCAAGAAGAGTTTAACCGTTTCTTAAAAGCAGAAGGGATTCGTAATGCGTATTTCCCAATGCTGATCCCAAAAAGCTTTTTCATGAAAGAAGCGGATCATATCGAAGGTTTCGCTCCAGAGCTTCCTTGGGTCACTGAAGTCGGTGATGAAAAATTAGAAGAGCCGTTAGCTCTACGTCCGACTTCTGAAACGATGATTGGTTCAGCCTTTTCAGATTGGATCAATTCTTATCGTGATCTTCCTTACGAGATCAATCAATGGGCCAATGTCTTTCGTTGGGAGAAAAAAACGTTGCCTTTCTTGCGCACTTCAGAATTTTTATGGCAAGAAGGACATACGGCACACGCAGATGAAGAAGATGCACGTCGTCGCACTATGCGTGTATTAGATGAGTATGCTCGTCTATGTGAAGAATTTTTAGCGATCCCGGTTTATAAAGGACAAAAAACGCCGTCCGAACGTTTTGCTGGTGCTGTTGATACCTATTCAATCGAAGCCATGATGAAAGACGGGAAAGCGGTCCAAGCCGGTACTTCTCATTATATGGGAACCAAATTTGCTGAAGCGTTTGAAATCAATTACTTAAATAAAGAAAACAAACACGTCCCTACGCATACGACTTCTTGGGGAGTCTCTACTCGTCTTCTTGGTTCATTGATCATGACACATGGCGATGAGAATGGATTAGTCTTTCCTCCAACAGTTGCCCCAACACAAATCGTGATGATGCCTGTGGGACCTTGGAAGAAAAATCCAGCCATCATGGAAAAATTAGATGCACTTTATGCCCACTTTAAAGCACAAGGCTACCGTGTACGTTTAGATGATACCGATAATTCTCCTGGTTACAAATTCCATGAATGGGAATTAAAAGGTGCGTGTATCCGTATCGAATGTGGCCCACGTGATCTTGAAAATGGACATGTCATGACGAAAATCCGCGATATCGACGGAAAAGTCGCTGTAGCTTTTGACGAGCTAGACACCTATATTGCAACTGAACTTGAAAAAATGCCTACACGTCTTTTAGAAAATGCTAGAAAACGCAATCAAGAAAATGAATATACCACGATCGAGACATTAGATGAATTAAAAGCACATATCGAAACGTGTAAACAAGAAAATCGACCAACTGGATTTGTTTTGATCGGTTGGGACGGTACTGAAGAAACTGAAGCGAAAATCAAAGAAGAAACTGGATTTACGACTCGTAATATTCCATTTGATGTTCCTGTTGAAAAAACAGTCGATCTTGTCAATGGTACGCCAGCGAAACATACTGTTTGGATCGCTCGCGCTTATTAAAAAAAGGCTGTGACAGAAGTGGGCAGCTCCAGGAAATAAGCCAAATCATTCCGATAATAGATTTACCTATTTCGGTAATGATCTGGCTTATTTCTTAAGGAGCTACTTCTGGAACGCCGTTTATTCTATTTATAAGGGGCTGTGACAGAAGTCTGTCACAGCCCCTTTTTTATTAGTAAATCAAATCAAATAATTCTTGTGCTTCGATATTGCCAAAGTATTTTTTGACGTCGATTTGATCCACAACATTTTTTAATGCTTCTTTTTCATATTTCACACCAATAAATTGATCTTCTACTTCCTTAATATCTCCTAAACCAAAGAAATCGCCATAGATTTTCATTGCCGTAATTTTACCTTCTGTCACATTGAAATGGATATCGATCGATCCAATTGGGAAACGTTTTGTACGTTCGATATCAAATTCTGGTGACTTACCGTAATTCCAATCCCAATTCGCATAATATTGTTTTGAGATCTCGCGAACTTTTTCCCAATCTGTTTCTGTCAATTCATAGGTTTGGATATCAGAAAGATCTTCCACGCCAAAGACTTTCAATAAAATTTCTTGGCTAAACTCTTCTGTAGTCATCTCTTGCTGGTCTTCTGGTAAAAATGGTTTGATATTGGTTACACGAGAGCGGATCGATTTGATTCCCTTTGATTCAATCTTATCCTTACGTACTTTTAAGGCATTGACCACTTCATTGATATCACTATCAAACATGATCGTGCCGTGTGCAAACATGCGACCATTTGTCGCATACATCGCATTGCCTGAGAATTTTTGATCATTGATCACAAGATCATTTCGACCTTTAAGTTGCGCCCCTTTCACACCTAGATCTTGTAGCGCTTGAACAATCGGTTTGGTCAATTTTTCAAAATCACGAAACGATTGTCCGTCATCTGGCATGATAAAACTGAAGTTTAAATTCCCTTCATCATGGTACACTGCACCACCACCACTAAAACGACGGACAACATGGATATTGTGCTCATCGACGTAATGTTGATTGATCTCAGCGATCGTATTTTGATTACGCCCGATAATAATCGATGGCTCGTTGATGTAAAACAATAAAATTGGCTCATCCGTTTGCATTTCTTGTAATAAAAATGTTTCAATTGCTAAGTTTAAGCGTGGATCACGCAAATCATTTGGTACAAAAATCATTTAGTTTCCCCCTATTGTAAAAACCTTGCCGACAGCTGCTAATTCGACTGGAATCACGCCTGCTTCGACTTGTGCTTGTTGTTTCAATTCATTCAGATCTCCAAATTGCGGCAAGTGTGTCAATACCAGTTTTGCGACATTTGCTTTTTTAGCAAATTCTCCGGCTTCTGGTGCGGTAAAATGCGCGTGGTGGTGCTCGTTTCCTTTAAATAGATAGGTGTCTGCTAAAAACAGATCCGCATCTTTAGCAAACGTTGTGAACTCCTCTAGATAACCTGAATCTCCTGTGAATACGAGAACGCGATTTGTCGCTTTTTCTTCAATTCGCATCGCGTAACACACGACAGGATGGATTGTTTCCATAAACGTGATGGTAAACGGACCTAGATCAAGTACCGGTTGTGCGAGATAATCATAGCCTTGTGATACCTCTGCTAGCGTTAATGCTTGAAAATGCGCTTGATCTCTTCCATGACCGTAAATCGACAATTGTTTAGTCTGGTCGCGTTTAGGAGAAAGTTGCCATTGGTACTGTAACACACCTAGGTCCGCAATATGATCATGATGATAATGACTCAAAATCACTGCATCTAACATTAGTGGGTCTACATATTTTTCAAGTTCAACTAACGTCGTACTCCCAGCGTCTATCAACAGATTAAATCCTTCAGATTGCAACAAAAATCCAGTAGTTCCTTGTCCTTGATAAGGATATGCACCTAAACAACCTAAAACCGTTAATTTCATTGTGATGACCTCCTTTTGTTTGTCAGCGATCTGTCTGATCGATTCGATTAATAACTACGGATTTCTTTCACTTTTTCATCATCTAAACGACGCACGATTTCAGTAACAAGGCGTACGGTATTTAAGTAGTCATCTTCATGGATAATCGAAGTATGAGAATGCAAGTAGCGTACCGGTACTGTGATGGCAATCGATGGAACACCATCACGTGTTAGATGCATTTGACCGGCATCTGTTCCGCCACCAGTAATGACTGTATATTGGAATGGAATTTCCAATTCTTCTGCGGTATCCGTTACAAAATTTAACAATTTTTTATGCGGAATCATAGAGGCATCAAAGATCAAGACTTGCGGTCCTTTTCCCAGCTCTGAATCGGCTTCTTTTGGTGTCATTCCTGGAGTATCTCCAGCAGTCCCTGTATCTAACGCGATCGCAATATCAGGATTGACCATATGCGTACTCGTTCTAGCACCACGTAATCCGACTTCTTCCATCACATCGCTTCCTGCAAATAAACAGTTTGGATGGCCTTCTTTAGCTAAATTTTCTAATACGCGCAATGAAACTGCTGTCCCTACACGATTATCCCAAGCTTTGGCCAATAAGAACTTGCCCCCATTTAGACGCTTGTACTCGATATAAGGCGTGATCATATCACTTGGGCGCACGCCCCACTCTTGTGCTTCTTCTTTAGAAGAGGCACCGATATCGATAAACATCTCGCCGATTTCATAGGGTTTTGAACGTGCTTCTGGTGTCAACACATGAGGTGGTTTTGAGCCAATGACACCGTGGATCAATTTCCCTTCACGCGTTTTGATCTCTACTTGTTGAGCGAGCATCACTTGATTCCACCAACCCCCAAGAGTTTGGAATTCGATGAATCCTTCTTTAGTGATTTTCGTGACCATAAATCCAACTTCGTCCATGTGCCCTGAAATAAAGATCTTAGGACCATTTCCTTCACCTGTATGTTTTGCAATGACACTTCCTAAATTATCAAAGAAAATATCTTCTGCGAAATCTTTGGCGTACTCTTTAAAAATCTCACGAACTTCTTCTTCATTACCAGGTACTCCTCTAGCTGAGGTTAAGTCAATCAGTAGTTGTTCTTCTTTTTTGTCCATCCGTGTCGCTCTCCTATCTTTTACAAGCTTGTCAATTGCTTGATTTGTGTTCCATTATACCGAAAAAAAGGGCAATAAAAAAGCAAAGAAGTAGAAGAACACTTAGATTCTTCTACTTCTCTGTTTTTTCAGGCAAGTGATTTGGTTTCACTTTTTGCCAGTCTGTTGAATAAAAATCGTTTGATAACTGATACACAGGTGTTGGTTGTTCGTTAGTCAAAAATGGTTCGATATAGCGGTCAGCTTCCAACCATCCACGCCAACCCAAATGAATCGTATCTGCCATGAAGTACGGGATTGTTCGCTCTTTTGTAAAATCGACGACTTGATCAAATCCTTGTTCATGTAACTGATAATTGATTTTTTGGCTAAAACCATTCAACATCTTAGGAGATAATCCGGTATACGCTTGCCACTTTTCATTGACTGGCGGGATAATAAACAACGGCTTTGCATGCACTTTTGCTAATTCTTCTAGTACTAACTGAAAATCTCCATATTCAGGTGACGTCAAATAATTGTAGTTTTTTTGCGATCCTTTTAACCGATGGATGTTTTTCTTTACACGTTGAGTGTAAAAATGATTGTCGATTTCAAAAGAATTATTCGACGTACTTTTTTTCCCTTGCGTATTGGCTAATTTTTCTAACGCTGCATAATCGTAAGTTTGAGGTAACTGTTTTGCGGCCTTGTCAATTTTCTTTTGCTTAGACAATAAACCAAAGCGACTAAACAATTGATCTTCTCGAGCTAATATGCGCGATTCGAACTCTAGTTTTGTACGACTGAGACCTGATGGAACTTGATTTTGTTGGATCTGTTTTAGCACATGTACCAATGCTTGGTTTTTAGCGACCGTTTCGTATTGAAGCAAACGCGACGCAAGGTATTGATCACTAGACGTCACGTTTTTGATATTTAACACCCATTGATAGGTTTGCAACTCAGAAAAATACGCATTGAAATAATCTTCCTTAAGTCCATCTCTTACAAACCATTGCGGTGAAATAATAAAGACGACTGGTTTATTTTCTAACTCAGTTTCCATCGATTGCATCATCATAAATTGAGTAAGTGATTGCGTACCAGGTGCTCCTAATAAAAAAGGAGTGTAGTTACGATCATAGGCTTTTGCTAAAGCAGAAGGATGAAACGAGTCGATCCGACTCAGTTCAGAAGATCCAAAAAAAGGCACGTATTCTCCTGAATCGATTGCTGCATTTTTGATGCTATTTCCACGCAAGACATTTGCCGCCATCGAACTAGACGCATTTTGCCATACTGCAGGACTCGTGGTACTCGTAAAAAAAGGAGCTAAAAAAACGGCTCCAATGATCACGAGAGCACAAACGATCGGACCAAAGATCATCCATAATTGTTTTCTCATGCGCCTTGTAAGATGCGAACTTGTTCGATGATTTTTCTAGGTGTTGCCCATGATTCACGTTCAAATTCTGAAACTGGTACTTGAACATCTAATTGTCCTTCTAATTCTACAAGCAATTGGACGCTTCCTAGTGAATCCAATAACCCTTCGTCAAATAAAGCCAAATCTAAATCTTCCCGTACTTCATCTGTTCCTGTCAATTCTTCTAAAATCGCTAATACTGTTTCTTCCATTTTTTTCACTCTTTCTTCGTCTATTATTTAAAGAACAATGTATCTAAAAACCCTGAAAAAATCAGGAAACTCAAACAAACGCCATGAAATGTTGCCACAACCGAAAAAGCATACGTAAAACGATTGGAAGGCAACTGTTTATGTTTTTTCTTATAGCGAATCCAAGCATCATTCAAACAAATCCATGCTGCATGATACACTCCATATAAAAGGTAATACCAAGTCAATCCGTGCCAAACACCCATTAATAAAAATAAGGCAAAATAGCCGACATTTGACGATACGATCCGGCTCTTAAATACTTTCTTTTTCATCAAAGTAAACATCAGGCGCATGTAAACATAATCACGGAACCAAAAAGAAAGGGACATGTGCCAACGATTCCAAAATTCCTTGATATTCGGGGATAAAAATGGCTTATTAAAGTTGATTGGCACGTTATACCCCATAATGTAACTTGTTCCCACAGCGAATAGACTATAACCTGCAAAGTCGAAGAATAAATACAGACTATACACATACATATATCCGACTAAACTAAGAGACAATCCACCTGAAATCAAAGCATCTTGCGAGACGATTGGCAATAAGACGGTTCCTAGATAATACCCAATGATAAATTTGTACAATAAGCCGAGCATGATCGATCGGACACCCTTACCCAATAGTTCGATATACTGCGCTTTTTGCGGCGCTTCTTGTTCATCTTTTAAAAAGCGACGGTAGCGATCAATCGGACCTGAAGAGATCGTAGGGAAAAATAACAAAAAGCGTAAATAATCGATCCAACTATACGTTTTGATCAATCCATCGCGTGTTTCCATGATCATCTGCACCGAGCGAAACGTTAGGTAAGAAATACCCAAGAAACCTAAAATCGACGGCTGCCCTGCTGTAAAAAAGGGGACAATTTTCGTGATCGCTAAAGGTAAAATAGCCAATAAAACGGCTATGTAAAACATTGGCGTACTGTTTTTATTTTGTTTCAATGTAAAATAGCCACCGACTAATACACACTGATAGAGCACATAGCCAATCAAAGCCAAGCCTTGATGTGCAAATTCACCACCAAAACTGATCCATAAAAACAATACCGTCACAAAAGCTTCGTATATTCGGAATCTGCGACCAAACCAAAGTCCGATTGCAATTGGTAAGAGCGCAACTAGTAAATAAGCAAAGTATAACGGCTGTGCATAAGGAATCATATGCGTCAAACTCATATCGCATTCACCTCAGCGATCAATGCTTTGCGGTCAATCTTGCCATTGATCGTACGCGGTAGTTGAGATACATAGACGAATTTTTGTGGAATCATATACGGCATTACTTGTTGCGCTAGTTCTGCTTTGATCGCTTTCGTCAATTGGAACGCTTTTTCATATTCGTTGTCTTCGGCGACGATATACGCTACTAGCTGTTGAACTTTGTGGTCTTTATATTTTGGTACAGTGCTGGCTTGTTTGACTAAAGAAACGTTCATTAAATGATGATCGATTTCTTCTAGTTCCATGCGATAGCCATGTAATTTGATTTGGAAATCCAATCGGCCGTCATAACACAATACGTGATCTGTTGTGAAAAATCCTGCATCTCCTGTCCGATAAGCTGGTTGACCTTCAAATTCAAAAAAGGCCTGCGCCGTTTTTTCGGGGTTATTTAGATAGCCTTTTGAAACGCTAGGCCCAACAATCACGATTTCGCCTTTTTCTAATGGCTCGCAAACACGACCTTCATCTAAAATCACCACAGTCGTATCTTCTTTGACTTTTCCGATCGGTAAGCGTGGATACTGTTCCACGATTGTTGATGTGATGTTTATACCACTGACTGCGACCGTTGCCTCCGTTGGACCATACGTATTGTAGATCTCAGCTTCTGGAAAGCGTGTCATTAATAATGTTGCGGTTTCTTTGGTCAATTCTTCCCCACAAAATAAAAAGACGCGTAACTGTGGCAAATGTTGTTGATCGAAGTGTTTTTCCATCAAACAAATGTCCATAAACGAAGGTGTAGAGACCCAAACATCGATCGGTAACGTTGGTAACGTAGCAAATAACTGCTTAAAGTCTTCGATCACTGTTTTCTCCATCGGAACAAGCGCACCGCCAGTAACAAGCGCTGGATAGATCGACATAACTGATAAATCAAACGAAAATGGTGCTTGAGATAAGAAGCGATCATTTTGTTTAATGCCTAACGCACGACACTCCCATTCTATAAATGACCAGAGATTTCGTTGGCTGATCTGGACCCCTTTTGGCACTCCTGTTGTCCCTGAAGTAAAAATAATATAGTAAGTTTCATCTAACGTGATTCCTTGTAACGGTACAACTTCTTCAAATGTTTCGATGATTGTCGATAGTTCCTCACTAATAATAACTGGATAATCACTCGTTTTTAGCGGCCATTGATCGACAGCGAAAATCATAGACGGATCGGCAACTGATAAGATCAGTTCGATTCTCTCTACTGGCGTATGCGTATCGATTGGGATATACGCGTGTCCAGATTTACTCGCGGCTAAAAATAAAACGAGCATTTCCATCTGCTGCCCACCAAACACTACGATCGGCCGTCGATCGGGGAATTCTTTGGTCAAATAACAAGCCACACGATCAGAGTAGCTTTTTAACTGTCCGTACGTATACGTTGTATCTTGATGTTGATACACGATTTGTTCCGGATGATTTTGTGCCCATGTATCGATGACTTGATACACGAAACGGTCATCTATGCTTGAATTAAAATTCATTATAAATAAATGAGCCTCCTTGTATATTTTTGTAATGATACAAATAAATCAACATAACGAAAATGAAAATATACAGACACGTTCGTCCAACAAAACGCACCCAATCTTTCGCAAAAAATGCACGAATCGCTTGATTCATTCCGCTCTCCCTCAATTCCAATTTTAATTTTCAATGATTTTTCAGTAAGATCATTAACTTTTGTCATTTTACCACTGTAAAGCGCTCAATAGCGCAAAAATGAGGGAAACTTTTGAGCATATTAAGAATATTTTAACTCTTTTAAGAAATATCATGCTCTTCAGTAATACGAATCGAGACCAGTGAACACACAATATAGACAATCACATATACCACGACGCTTAAAAATGCAAACAAATAAACGATCCAATAATTTGTTCCATGGATAAGCGTTCGTATCACATGGACAGAAACAATCCCATGTAATGTCGCTAATAAGGATATCGGTCCTAATACAAGTGCATTACGGTAATAGATCAATTTACGGATCATATGCTGATCGATCCCGATATTTCGCAGTAGTTGATAGGTTTTTCGTTCCGTTTCGACTAATGTAAATTGTCGAACAAGCAAGGCTGCAGCTGTACTGACTAAGATCGTAAATCCAATAAACACAAAGATATAAACTTCTAAGCCTAACGTACGTCTTCCAGCGCGTACTTCTGCATATCGATCTTTAAAGTTCAACCGTGTTTTCTCACCTGAAATCAACATATTTTCTGCATTTTCTTTGATTCCATTTGGTTTTTCTAGACTGATTTGACCGTCGATCCCTTGGTCGGTAGATTTGTAACTATAATAGATGGGATCACCCCAGTTTTCTTCAATACGACTAGCTAATAAATACTCAATCACACTAGCGTTATATCCTGTCGCATTGATATAAGTCAACTTGTGTTCGAATCCTTGGTATTTTTGGAACAATTCATCTGAAACCACTAAAACATTTTTCGTATAACGCATTCGTGCGTCACCAAATATATCCGTATAGATATGTTTGAGCGTTAAATGCGTTCCGTCTTCTAATGTGATTTGTTTATCCGTTGACACCAATCGGCCATCGACTAAGTAGTTTTGATAAAAATAGATGGCTTCTTGATCATTTGTAAATTCAATTTTAGGAAAATAGCCGACCATCTTATTTAACTCTTGGTATTCAGAAAGTGAAAGCAGGTTGACTAGTTCGACTTTACTATATAAATCATCATCAAATAAATTGGTTTGTTCTAAACGAAACGCAGTTAATTTATAAGTCAATTCTTTTTTTGCCGAGATCTCCCCATCAGCTTGGTCGATCAAATTTTCAAGTTGATTGACTTGTTGTGGAACGATTTGAAATGTCGTTGGATTAGACAATTCGACCACATTATAAATCAAAGAAAAACTCCCTAATATGCCTCCAATCAAAAAAATAGATAATCCTAGCGATACCGTAATAAATGAGAAAGTTTTCCAGCTTTTATGAAGATGCAGACGGGTATTGCTTAGTAAAAAGCTCGTAAGCCCATTCGTTCGTACTTTTTTTGAGCGCGATAAATAGTAGAGTAGTGCCGGAAGCGTATAGGCAAATACCATATATGTCCCAACACCACAAAGTAAAATAATCAAAAAGGGCAACCAAAAAATCGCGGTATAATCATCCGTCGTGACGATATAAAAACGTAAAGAAGATACAAAAGTAAACGAAAAATAATACCCTAATCCAATAAATACGACACCTAAAATAGCGAAAATGAACCGCTTGCGATCAATAACCGATTGAAAACTGGCTTCTTGTTTCGTCATTTGAAACAAGTCACTCAATTGATAATGACGTATCAACAATAAATCCTGAATAAAAATCAATACGATCGCAAGTAAAAAAACACCAATCGTTAGGATGACCGATGTTACTGAAATAAAAAACCGACTTTCTATATTTAAGTTCATCGCTTTAACAAGCATCATCGAAAATAATTTTGAGAATAAGATTCCTTCTAAAATCCCGATCACTAAAGAGATGGTATTTAAAAAAAGGGTTTCAATTAAAAAGACACCCACGATTTGTCGTTTTTGCATCCCAAATAATCGATACAGTCCCATTTCATTGCGGCGTTTATTGATAAAAAAGCGATTGGCGCTTAATGAAAAAATCAATACAATGACAGCGACCATAATGTTTCCAAATAACAATGAACCAGAAATTTGAACATCTTGCTTGACGTTTACAATCAAAGGTTGATCATAGTTGATCGCACTAAACGAATAAAAAATCATAACGGATGTCGACATACATAAAAAATAGATCAGGTATGATTTAAGTTGTTTAAAAAAACTCCTTAATAAGATTTTAACGAGCATTCATTCGTCCTCCTCCACCGATCGTCGCTTGCATATCGATGACTTGATCGAAGAACTCTTTACGACTTCCTCTACGTACGACTTCTGAGAAAAAGACACCATCTTTTAAAAAAAGAATACGGTCACAATAACTTGCAGTAAACGGATCATGCGTCACCATTAGAATAGTTGTGGCTTGAGTTTGATTGATTTCGACGAGATAATTTAGTAGTTCTGTTGCAGCTTTTGAATCCAGTGAGCCAGTTGGTTCATCGGCAAATACTACTTTGGGCTTTTTCACAATCGCACGTGAAGCCGCGACTCTTTGTTTTTGTCCAATCGACAGTTCATTGGGATAGCGCAAAAGCAAATGATCGATTCCCAACATTTTGGTCACTTCTTTGACCCGTGACTCGATCTCCTTTGGACCTAAGTGCTCAATTGCTAAAGGTAAGCTAATATTATCTTGAACATTCAAGGTTTCCAATAAATTAAAGTCTTGAAAAATAAAGCCGATCTTATTGCGACGGAAACGACTGCGCTCATCTTCAGTCATCTTCGTGATTTGCTCATCAGCGATCGTGATCGAACCAAGTGTCGGTAAGGTAATTGTTGCAAGCAAATTCATCAACGTCGTCTTCCCTGCACCACTTGGGCCCATGATCCCCACAAACTCTCCTTTTTCAACACTAAATGATAAATTATCTAAGATTTTATTTTGATTGAAACGACTGCCAAATGATTTTGTTAAATGATCTACTTGAATAATTTTTTTCATCTCTTCACCTCTCATCTTATATTTATCCTATCATATTTTTAGACTTCCCACGAGTCTACTAATGATAAAATACCTAATAAAAAAAATAAATCACAAACTTTTTTTTAATCAAAACGAAAGTTTGAATCCATTTGTTTTCATTGCTTTTCATCCTATATATAGTGTGTGAACATTTTTAAAAACACAATATATAGTTGTTTTATCTGTTTTTTTTCCTTATGATAGAGAAGAAGTTTTGGAGAAATGAGGGGAAATATATGAGCGTAACAACTAATACTTTTCCAAGTATTCGTGTACCGTTAAACAAATCTAACAAGATTTTAAAACGTTCTGGTCAATGGGTTTTATTTGATCCTAAACATGTAGACACTTTATTTTCGCAATTGATCGAACAAGAACAACTCGATCCAAATTTAGTCGATCAATTGTCGACAACCGTTTTAAACACTTGGCAAACGCTAGAAGACAACTTGCGCACAACGCAAACGCTAAAAACGATCATCATGGATGCGTTACAACAATTTCCAGTATTACGTCAAGCCATTCAGACGTATGACGAGAAATTTGCGACACTGTACACCGAACAACAAGATCTAAATTTGCTTGTGGCCCGTTTGCAACAAAAAGACCAAACGATCGCAAATGAGAATGCCAATAAAGATAGCGATATCTTCAATACACAACGCGACCTAACTGCAGGACTTGTTGCCAAAACGACAGGCTTAAAGTTACTTCCAAAACAAATCGCTAAGGCACATCTTAAAGGTGATCTGCATTATCATGATCTGGATTACCATCCATATGCTCCGATGACAAATTGTTGTTTGATCGATTTTAAAGAAATGCTTGATCACGGATTTAAGATCGGGAATGCTGAAGTAGAAAGCCCCCACTCGATCCAAACCGCGACCGCTCAAATCTCACAGATCATCGCCAACGTTGCCTCTAGTCAATACGGCGGCTGTTCCGTCGATCGGATCGATGAATTACTTGCACCTTTTGCACAAAAAAACTATGAGAAACATCTTCAAGTTGCTAGTGTTTGGCTTGATACTACACAACAACAAGACTATGCAACCATGCGCACACAAAAAGATATCTATGATGCGATGCAAAGTTTGGAATACGAAATCAATACCTTATTTACATCCAATGGACAAACGCCTTTTACTTCTGTAGGTTTTGGTCTAGGAACGAATTGGTTTGAACGCGAGATCCAAAAAGCGATTTTAACGATCCGTATCGAAGGGCTTGGGATCAAGAAACGGACAGCGATTTTTCCAAAGTTGATTTTTACAATTAAAAAAGGAACGAATTTCGCACCGACAGATCCAAACTATGACATCAAACAATTGGCCTTAACTTGTTCAGCGCGTAGGATGTATCCAGATATTTTAAATTACGATAAAATCGTGGAATTAACTGGGAGTTTCAAAGTGCCTATGGGATGTCGTTCTTTTTTACAAAGCTTTAAAGATCATCACGAACAAGAAGTGACCAGTGGCCGAATGAATTTAGGTGTTGTTACTTTGAATCTCCCGCGTTTGGCCTTACGTGCACGTCAAGATCAAGCTTATTTTTGGCGCCTGCTTGACGAAAAATTAACCTTGGCAAAAGAAGCCTTGCTTTATCGAATCGAGCGTTGTAAAGAAGCAGTCCCTAAAAATGCACCAATCCTTTATCAATCGGGTGCTTTTGGAATACGTTTGACAGATGAAGAAGCGGTAGATACCGTATTTCGCAATAAGCGCGCCACGATCTCGCTTGGTTATATCGGATTATATGAAGTGGCAACGGCCTTTTATGGGCCCAATTGGGAAAATAACTTAGAAGCAAAAGATTTTACCTTGGAGATCGTCAAGAAAATGGACCAACAAACAAAACAATGGAGCGATCAATATGGCTATCATTTTAGTGTTTATGCTACACCTAGTGAAAGTTTGACAGATCGTTTTTGTCGCTTGGATCAACAACGCTTTGGTCAGATCCCTGCCATTACCGATAAAGACTATTATACAAACAGTTTTCATTATGACGTTCGCAAACAACCAACACCTTTTGAAAAAATCGATTTTGAACAAGTCTACCCTAAATATTCTTCTGGCGGCTTTATCCACTACTGCGAATATCCTGTATTGACGCATAATATTAAGGCGTTAGAAGCTGTTTGGGACTATTCTTATACTCGAGTGGGCTATTTAGGAACCAATACGCCGATCGATCGTTGTTTTCTTTGTGGATTTGAAGGAGAATTTTCGCCTACTGCGCGCGGATTTGAATGTCCGACTTGTCATAATCGGGATCCTAAACAATGTGAAGTTGTCAAACGAACTTGTGGCTACCTTGGCAATCCTCAAGCTCGTCCGATGGTTCATGGTCGTCATCAAGAAATCACCGCACGAAAAAAACATTTATAGAAAGAAGGCCTCGTGATGGATCCAATGTCTTGGGAAGCACAGACTTATACAAAATGCCGTATCGCTTCCTACCAGCCCTTTACCTTTGTAGATGGTCAAGGCGTACGCAACAGTATTTATGTCAGTGGTTGTTTATTTGCTTGTAAAGGTTGTTTCAATCAGGCGGCTCAAAACTTTGAATACGGGACCCTTTTTGATGATGATTTTTTAACTAAAATCGTACAAGACTGCGGGCATGAAGCGATTCAAGGAATTACGTTATTAGGGGGCGAACCTTTTTTAAATACCCCAGTCTGCTTACAAATCGTCCAAGCGATTCGTAGGACTTATGGTGACAAAAAAGATATTTGGGCATATAGCGGGTATACATTTGAACAATTGCTACATGGTTCAGCAGATAAACAAACATTACTTTCATATGTAGACGTATTGGTCGATGGCCCTTTTGATATCAAAAAACGTGACCTTAATCTTGCCTTTCGCGGTAGTTCGAACCAACGAATCGTGGATGTAAAAACTTCACTGGCAACACAAACGTGTTCTTTGTGGACAAATAATTGTGACAGAAGTAGGCAGCTCTGATAAATAAGCCGCATCATTCCGATAATAGATGTATCTATTTCGGTCGTGATGCGGCTTATTTAAGATACTTCTGAGATACCGTTTATTCGATTGGTTAGAAGGTACGATACACTTTTGTCACATCTTTTTTTCTGGCCATAATGGTAATTCAATATGTTCATAAGCAATTGGATCTAGACTTGTCACCGTAATCCCTAATAATCGCACGCCTTGCTCTTCTTGATACAACTCTTCAAATAAGAGACTAGCATTGGAAAATAACTCTTCTTTTCGATGAATCGCTTGGCGTAAACTATGCCTCTTGGTTTTTGTTGTAAAGTCATCGTATCGTAATTTTAAAACAATCACCGTACCATGCTTTTGTTCTTTGATCAATTGGGCTTCAACATCTTGAGCGAGCTGTCGTAATTGAGCAAGACACTGCTCTTCTGTGCGCAATGCTTGTCCATACGTGCGTTCTCTCCCTAGCGATTTACGTTCACGATGAATCTCGACTGGTGCCAAATGAATTCCGCGAACCTTCCGATACAAAGAATAGCCCATCTTCCCAAATTGTTGGATCAAATCCATTTCTGATTGATTTGCGAGATCTTTTCCTGTGTAAATCCCTAATTCATGCATTTTCGGAATGGTTTTTTTCCCAACACCATGAAATTTCTCGATTGGTAATGCGTCTAAAAAGGCTTGCGCGTCTTCTGGACGAATCACCGTCAATCCACGTGGTTTTTGGTAATCAGATGCTAGTTTTGCTAAAAATTTATTGTAACTCACTCCCGCCGAACACGTCAGGTGTAACTCGTTAAAAATATCATGTTGGATACATTTGGCGACCTTGATTGCCGATTTACTGTCTAGATGATTTTTTGTTACATCTAGATAGGCCTCATCGATCGATACTGGTTCAACGAGATCGGTATACCGAAAAAAAATTTCACGAACTTGTTTTGAGACTTCGCGATATTTTTCATGATTTCCTGGAATAAAGATTGCTTTAGGACAAAGCTCATAAGCTTTTTGGGCACTCATCGCAGAGTGGATCCCAAATTTTCTGGCATGATAATTTGCCGTCGTCACCACCCCTCTTCCACCAGTGTCTTTAGGATGACGCGCGATGACTAATGGCGCTTTCGCTAATTCAGGCTGATCTCGTTCTTCGACTGATGCAAAAAAAGCATCCATGTCGATATGAATAATCTTGCGCGTTGTATCATTATGTAAAGGAAATTCTAATCCACTCATCGTCCTCACCTCAACTCTATTATAATGCAAACATGCGTTTGTTTACAACGTGCAGTATTTCACTTGTCCGTTTTAGCTATACAAGTGCTTTTTTTTCTGCTATAGTTTTTCTATTGGATGAGGTGATGAGAATGGATGATAAAAAATATTATACGTTGTTAAAGGAAAAGTTCCCAACGAAAGAACATGTAGCTACTGAAATTATTAATCTAGAGGCGATTTTACACCTACCTAAAGGCACTGAACATTTTATCAGTGATGTACACGGTGAATTTTTGGCTTTTGACCATGTTTTACGCAATGGTTCTGGTAGTGTAAAAGAAAAACTTCGTGAATGCTTTGATAAAAAGCAAGTCGATATCAATGCCTTAGCCGTCTTGATTTATTATCCTGAACAAAAGATTCAAGAAATCAAACGCCAAAAACAAGGTGCCTCTTTACACAATTGGTATCAAAAAAATATCACCTTGCTCGTTAGTGCCACAAATTATGCGAGTAAAAAATATACTCGTTCTAAAGTCCGCAAGGCATTACCACCACGTTTTAGTTATATCATCGAAGAATTGTTGACAGAAAGTTACGAAAATCACGACAAAGAGCATTATTTACATGCGATTATCGATAAAATCATTGCATTAAAACAAGCCGATGAACTGATTGAAGATCTAGCCTATACGATCCAACGCCTTGTTGTCGATCATTTGCATGTTGTCGGAGATATTTACGATCGCGGACCTGCACCTGATGCCATTATGGATCGTTTGATCGCATACCATTCAGTCGATATCCAGTGGGGAAATCACGATATTATCTGGATGGCCGCTATGGCAGGTTCAAAGGTCGCTTTGATGAATTTATTGCGAATCAGCGCGCGTTATGGGAACTTAGATATTATCGAAGAACGCTATGGTATCGCGTTAAGACCTTTAGTCGAATACAGTCGGACACACTATACCCCACAAAAAAAATTCGCACCAAAATTATCAACTAAAAGCGAGATCTCTTTATTAGAACAAGATACTTTAAATGTTGTCCAACAAGCCACGGCGATTTTACAGTTTAAATTAGAAGGACAACTGATCGATCGCCGACCAGATTTTCGGATGGAAAAACGACGTTTACTAGAAGCGATCGACTATACGACACAAACGATCACATTGGAACAAGGTGAATTCCCCTTAGATGGATTCTTCGGACCTACAATCGATCCAAAACAGCCTACAGCACTAACTGAAGAAGAACTCCATTTAGTCGACCAATTGATCCAATCCGTCCAACAATCTGAACGATTAAAACGACATATGGATTTTCTCATCGAAAAAGGAAGCATGTATTTGTGCTATAACGACAATCTATTGATCCACGGCTGTATTCCTCTTCATGAAAATGGTGACTTTAAATCTTTAAGAATCGATAATGTCCAGTACGCCGGAAAAGACTTACTCGACTTTTTTGAAAAACAAGTTCGTATCAGCTACCGTCAAAAAAATCAATCTGAAGATCTAGCAACGGATCTTTTATGGTACCTGTGGTCAGGTGAGTGTTCTTCATTATTTGGTAAAACGGCTATGACGACATTCGAACGCTATTATTTAGTCGATCACTGTACACATATCGAACATAAAAATGCTTATTATAAATTACGCAATGACCAACAAGTATGCCAAGATATTTTACAAGCTTTCTCGCTTCCGATAGGTGGACATATCATCAATGGCCATACCCCTGTTAAGGAAAAAGATGGCGAAAACCCAATCAAGGCAAATGGGCAAATGATCGTAATCGACGGTGGGTTTGCAAAAAGTTATCAAAAAGAAACAGGAATCGCCGGCTACACCTTACTTTCAAATAGCTATGGATTACAATTAGCCGCACATCAACCCTTTTCTTCCATTGAAGAAGCAGTATTATACGGAACAGATATCGTTTCGACCAAGCGTCTAGTGGAAACGGTCGACAATCGTACTACAGTAAAAGAAACCAATATTGGCCATGATCTATTACTTGAAATGAGCGATTTAGAAACCCTTTATCAGCACTACAAATAAGAGAGTGTGATCGAAAAAAATAAGCCGAATTCTTTTCGAAAATAGGTTCACCTATTTCGAGAATGATTCGGCTTATTTTACGTTAATTCATGATAAATCGCGTAGACTTCTTGGCGCGTTACCTGCATTTTTTTGGCTACTTCTTTGATTGCAGCATTGGGTTTCATCCCTTGTGTAATCAATTCTTCGACTTGTTCTTTGAGCGGGACAGTACTCAACGGTTCGTCAGAAGCTAGTTTACCTGAAACCAATAGACAACATTCACCTTTTAACGTCGCGTCTTTTGTATACGCGACTAATTCAGCTAATGTACCACGTAAATATTCTTCATGAATCTTCGTCAACTCCCGACAAATGACTGCTTGTCTAGTTGGTCCAAATACTTCGACCATTGCACTTAATGTCGCGTGAACACGATGAGGAGATTCGTAAAACATTATCGTCGCCTCTTGTGATTCGAGTGCTGCTAGTGCTTCTTGTTGCACCTTTTTTTTACGAGGTAAAAACCCATAAAATAGATTCGGTTGCGCTTTAAGTCCTGAAGCGATCAACGCTGTCAATCCTGCGGTCGGCCCTGGCAATGAGATGACTGGGATTTCTTGTTCAAGGCAAGCTGCCACTAATTCTTGACCAGGATCACTGATTGAAGGCATTCCTGCATCACTGACTTGTGCGATCATTTTTCCTTCAGTTAACAAATTCAGTAATTGCGGGATTCGTTCTTGGTAATTGTGTTCATGGAAACTTTTTTGTGGGGTTTGGATTTCAAAATGATTGAGTAATTTCTGTGTGTTTCGAGTGTCTTCACTGGCAATCAAATCAGCTTGATTCAAAATTTTAACTGCTCGAAACGTCATATCTTCTAAATTTCCAATCGGTGTGGGAACAAGGTAAAGTGCCCCACGAGTCGCTTGTTTATAACTTTTTTGCTGTTGCATACGGTACTCCTTTAAAAAAGAAGAAAGCAAGATTTGCTTTCTTCTAGTTTTTTTCGTATTAAACTATTTACCGATCTCTCGATAAATTACTTCTAGACAAAAGGCACACGGTTCATCATGCTCACGTCTTGAGCCATAAAGGTCATAGCAAACATGAAATCCTTCTTCATAGATTTTTTCTAAGTTCATCCGTGATTTTGATAATTCTTGTGTAACTTTTTCAGCAGGTGTTTCAGCTGTTTGATTCAACTCACGGATATGATCACGCAAGCGTTGATTTTCAAGTTCTAGCTGAGTGTTCTTCTCCACGACTTCTTGTAAAGAGGTTTTCATTTCGACTAAATTCGCCAATAATGCACGAAATTCACCTTCGAATTGGTTTAACCCATCATATAACGAACGTTTATCCATTTTCATGCCCTTCACCTGCTTTTAATTCTTCATACTCATATTCGACAGCAGTCGGTGGTCCACCAAATAAGCGTACTTGCACGATGCGACTTAAAAGATTCAAGCCCACAACTTTCCCCTTACCTTCTGGTGTAACGACTTCTTGACCATAGTCTGGCAACTCTTTTTTCGCTTGTTCGTATTCGTCGTTTTCATAATTCAAACAACACATCAAACGGCCACACAATCCAGAAATTTTAGCAGGATTCAATGACAAGCCTTGATCTTTTGCCATTTTGATCGATACGGGAACAAAATCACCTAAGAAAGTCGAACAACACAGTTGGCGTCCACATGGACCGATCCCCCCTAGAATCTTTGCCTCATCCCGCACCCCGACTTGTCTTAGCTCGATACGGGTTTTAAAAATACTTGCTAATTCTTTGACCAATTCACGAAAATCGATACGATTATCTGCCGTAAATTGGAAAATCATTTTCGCACGATCAAACGTATATTCAATATGGATCAACTTCATCGCCAGTTCATGTTCACGAATTTTTTGTTTTCCGACTTGTAATGCAGCTTTAGCATCTTTTAAATTTGCTTCATGTTTTTCGATATCTTGTGCACTCGCACGACGAAGGATCGGACGCACCTCATTTGGTAGATCCTCAGGAGATACATGTTTATTTGGAATCGCCACAGTTGCAAACTGAATTGCTTCTTGAGCGTGGACGATGACTTGATCATTGTATAAAAAAGTTTCTGAGCCAGGCGAAAAATAATAGATTTGGCCGGCAGCACGATAACGAATGCCGATTACTTCAACCATTTAGACCCTCCTTTAACTTGAGACCACACGCAACGCAAATTGTTCCATACTATTTTGAAACGAAACATTCGCTTGTATTTTTCGTTGTGCTTGCAATAAACATTCGATTTCTTGATATGAAATCTTACCTGTTTGGAATGCTTCTTCATAATAGCCTTGAATGATTTTTAGCAACATCAGTTGTTGGTGTTTTTCTTTAGCGAGTGGTACCAACTGTTTTTGTACAAATAAAAACGCATCTGGTGTTTTTGCACTCAATTGATCGAACCACTTTTTCGCAATCTCTTTACTTTCATTAAACCATTCATCTTCAGAGATTTCAACTGCTTTTGAAAAACTATTGGTCAATTGCGCCAACAAAGCAGCCGTCTTCTCAGAAATTCCTGTTGCGTGTAATTTTTCAATCAAATGTGCTTTAGATAACGGAGAGAAGTGGATCAATTGGCAGCGTGATTGGATCGTCGGGAGCACTTTTCCTAAACTATTTGTTTCAAGTATCGCAACGAAACTACCTGGCGGCTCTTCTAAAAACTTCAATAAACTATTCGCAGCACTGCTACTCATCGTATCTGCTTGACGGATAATAAAACATTGATCCCGTGTTTCAAATCCTGTTTTTGAAAATTCCGCTTGCAACTGGCGAATCTGATCGACTTTGATCATTTGTCCGTCTGGTTTAATGACTTGTACGTTAGGATGCTCATTTTGGTCGATCCGCATACATTGTAAGCATTGATCACAAGGATTGCCATCTTGTATTTGCTCACAAAACATCCGCTTTGCGAGCCACATACTTAACTCATGTTTACCTGTCCCTTCATCGCCTTCAAAAAGATAAGCATGAGCGAGATGCTCATGCTCCATCATTTTTGTCATTTGCGTTAAGAGACGTGGTTGGTATTCACGTAAAAATTCAGTTTCCTCCATAGCCTCTCCTCAACTGTTTAGTAGTGATAAAATCCTTCCATTGGTAGGACAAAGACAGTCGCACCACCTACTTCAACTTCAACTGGATAAGGTACTTGACCATCTAGTGAGATGTCTAAAGACATCGGCGTTGAGACGTATTGATGTCTTGATTGACACGTTTTTTTGATCAATCCTAAAGCTTCTTCCACGCGTTCATCTTCAATCCCTACGATAAACGTACTATTTCCGGCTTTTAAAAATCCACCAGTAGAAGATAATTTGGTCGCGCGGATATTTGCATCGATAAACTCATTTGCCAAACGGTTACTATCCTTGTCTTGTACAATCGCGATTACTAATTTCATGTCTCTCACTCCTCAAAAAAGTTTGGGTAAGTCTCTTTGATTTTTGCAAAACATTCATCGACAACGACTTGAATCCCCTGTTTTGCATTGATCGTATGGATTCGTTCTGGATTTGCTTCCGCCAATTTTAAATAAGAGTGACGGACCCTTTGATGAAATTCTAACCCTTCAAGCTCCAATCGGTCAACCTGTGTATTCCGATGACGTGCGATTCGACGTAATCCTTCATCAGAATCGATATCAAGATAAAGCGTGAAGTCAGGGCTCAACCCTTCTGTAGCAAACTCATTGATCTGCGCGATTTTATCGACTCCAATGCGACGACCAGACCCTTGATAGGCTAGCGAGCTATCTACAAAGCGGTCACACAAAATGACATTTCCTTTTTCTAGATTAGGCAAGATCACTTCGATCAAATGCTGACGTCTTGCTGCGGCATAAAGCAATGCTTCTGTGCGTTCGTCCATTTCTTCATGTGTTGGATCTAAAATGATCTTACGGATCCGTTCTGCGATCTGGCTGCCCCCAGGTTCTCTTGTCCGAATAATTTCTTTTTTCATGGTGCGTTGTAAAATCGGGAACAACTCGTTCATAACTGTTGTTTTCCCTGCTCCATCTGGTCCTTCGATTGTGATAAATAAACCGTTCAACGTTTTTCCTCCATCTTACTAGTTCACACTAGATTTCTCTTCTGCCTTCAACAGCTTTTAATAACGTGACTTCATCTGCGTACTCGATATCGCTTCCTACAGATAACCCATGCGCTAGTCGCGTCACTTTGATTCCTGCAGGTTTGATCAATCGCGAAAGATACATCGCTGTCGCTTCTCCTTCAGTCGTTGCATTCGTTGCGATAATGACTTCTTTGACACTATCATCATGCAAGCGTTCGATCAAAGAAGATAAATTGATATCTTCTGGACCCGTTCCTTCCATCGGAGACAATACCCCGTGCAACACATGATACAATCCACGATACTCGCGCATTTTCTCTAATGACATCACATCTTTAGGCTCTTCGACGACTAAAATAATGCTTTTGTCACGTGTTGTATCTGCACAGATTTCACAAGGATCTTCTTGTGTAATATTGCCACACACTGAACAAAAATGTAGATCACGTTTAGCACTTAGTAACGATTTAGCAAATTCATTTACGGTTTCATCTTTCATATCGATCGTATAAAAAGCTAGTCGTGTCGCCGTCTTTTGGCCAATACCGGGTAAATTCATATAACTCGCGATCAAACGCGCGATTGGTTCTGGATATTGCATACCATTTTGCCCCTATCTTAGAATCCTGGTAAGCCTTTAGTATATTTGCCCATCGTTGATTCGATTTCTTTTTCGACTTTACTGATCACATCATTCACAGCTAATGCTACTAGATCTTCTAACATTTCCACATCGTCTGGATCCACGACTTCTGGTGCGATTGTGACTGCTTTGACTTTACGGTCTCCCGTTACGGTTACTTTTACATAACCGTTTGTTGATTCACCAGTAAATTCTTTTTGATTTAACGCTTCTTGCGCTTGTCCCATCTCTTTTTGCATTTTTTGTACTTGTTTCATCATGCCTTGCATATTTCCCATTCCACGCATCATAATTTATATCCTCATTTCATTTAATTTTCTTCTATTTTAATCAAATCACCAAATAACTCTTGTGCTTTGGTGACGACAAGATCCTCAGTTTCTGGTAAAAGTGAAACTTCTCCATCTGCAGCATCTTCTACCTCTAGTGTACCATCTCCTTGATTTCCTGCAAGAAAATCATTTCGTAGTTCAGGCCAATCACCTTGAGTAATAAAAATCGACTCTGGTGCATAATCTGCAATAAAGCGGCTGATTTGATTATGGATCGCTAACGAAAATTCCGCATCACTCGTTGCCCGTTGACAGATAATCTCATAATCAAATGCAATAACCAATCCATTATCACTAGCAGCCTTTGGTTCACTAGCACGCAACATTGCTTTTTGTGTTGGACTAAGTGAAGCAAGTAGATCTTCCCAGATTTCTTTGACTTGTAGCATCCGTTCTTTGGTCGCTTTTGCTAACACTTGATTGACCCGTTCTCTTGGAACACGATACGTACTCGTGACTTGGCGTACTTGATTTTTAGGTTTCGGTGCTTCTTGTGGACGGCTTGTGACTTGTTTGAGCTGTTGGCGTAATTCGTCGATTTCTTGCTGAACAGCTTGCAGTTGATTGGGATTTGCTTGTGTGGTTCCAACGACTGTCGGTTGTTGTTTTGCCGCTAGTTTCACCGTCGCAACTTCCAGATAAATTCCTGGACTTGTCGTAAACCGTATTTCTTGTTGGGTCTCATTTAAAATTTTGATCCATGTATAGATTTGTTCAGCTGGCACTTGTTGCGTCAATTGTTCAAATCCTTCACTCAATTGCTTTCCTTCTTGGATCAATAAATCAGGTGCTTGTTGATAGAGTAAGATGTCTCGACAATAAAACAATAAATTTTCCAATAATCGATTGCTCTCTTTGCCATCTTCTAACATCAGCTGTAATTGTCTCAATGCATCCGATACTTCTTCATTTAGACAAGCTTGTAAAAAATGATCCATTTTCTCATTGGTCAAACTTCCTGTTACTTCTAATGCATGTTGTTCGGTAATTTGTCCGTCACTAAATGCGATGGCTTGGTCTAAAATACTTAGCGCATCCCGCATTCCACCTTCTGCAGAACGAGCGATGATCGTCAGTGCGTTTGACTCGTATTCGACATGTAGTTCCTGTAAGATCTCTGCTAGATGATCGACGATATCGGCCACTTGGATCCGTTTGAAATCAAAGCGTTGCGTTCTAGAGATGATCGTTGCTGGAATTTTGTGTGGTTCCGTTGTGGCTAAGATAAAAATCACATTTTTCTTTGGTTCTTCTAATGTTTTTAACAAGGCATTAAATGCCCCAGTCGACAACATGTGGACTTCATCAATAATATAGATTTTGTACATTGCTTGTGTCGGTGCATAGTTGGCACGGTCACGAATAAAACGAATCTCTTCGACACCATTGTTACTTGCCGCATCGATTTCGATCACATCTTCTTGACTCCCATTTGTAATCGACAGACACATCTCACATTCATTACATGGCTCCCCATCCACACTATTGGGACAGTTGATTGCTTTGGCGAAAATTTTAGCCGCACTTGTTTTTCCCGTTCCTCTCGGTCCAGTAAACAAATAGGCATGCGAGATCTGTTCTTGCACGATCGCATTTTTTAGCGTTTGCGTGATCGCACGTTGCCCGACGATCGCATCAAAGCGTTGCGAACGAAATACTCGATAAAGTGCTTGATAGGCCATAATTTATCCCCTCTTAAAAAAATTTACTAACTACCATTATACGAAATTTCCCCTTAAAAATAAAGCACCGCTACTCATTTCTATGAAAAGCTCTAAGACCTTGGACGGATATCCGTTTAAATTCAAGATATGGTATACTAAAGACAGTTTTATAACCACTTTAAGGAGGAATTTAGAATGGGATTAATCAAAGCAGCAACAAGTATGATCGGCGGCGGATTAGCCGATCAATGGGTCGAAGTCATCGAACCTGATCGCATGAGTGATACCACTGTCTTGACCAAAGGAGTCAAGGTTCGCAAAGACAGTAAACGTGGCGCGAATAAAAAAGGAACCGATGATGTGTTAACAGACGGTACTGTCGTTCACGTTTATCCAAATATGATGATGTTGTTAGTCGACGGCGGAAAAATCATCGACTACACTGCTGAAGAAGGCTATTATACGATCGCAAATCATTCTGCTCCTTCAATGCTCAATGGTTCATTGAAAGAAGCCATTGCCGAAACGTTTGATCGGTTTAAATACGGTGGTGTGACACCTCAAAAACAACAAATTTTCTATATCAATCTACAAGAGATCAAAGGAATTCGCTTCGGGACGGCTTCACCTTTGAATTATTTTGATAATTTCTACAACGCCGAATTATTTTTACGTGCACATGGAACCTATTCAATCAAGATCACAGATCCGATCTTGTTTTATAAAAATGCGATTCCTCATGATCGTACACAAGTCGATATTCAAGATATCAACGAACAATACTTAGCTGAATTTTTAACAGCTTTGCAAACATCGATCAATCAAATGTCAGCTGATGGAGAACGAATTTCTTATGTTCCTTCTAAAAGCATGGCGCTAAGCAAATACATGAGCCAAGTACTAGACGATGAATGGCGTGACCTTCGTGGAATGGAAATCGTCTCAGTTGCAGTCGCAAGTATTTCGTATACCGATGATTCAATGAAATTGATCAATATGCGTAATCAAGGGGCGATGTTAGGAGATCCTGGTATTCGCGAAGGTTATGTGCAAGGTGCTGTTGCAGAAGGGATTAAAAATGCTGGGAGTAACCCAAATGGTGCTACAAATGGGTTTATGGGAGTCAACCTTGGGATGAATGCGGCTGGCGGTTTTATGAACCAAGCGTCACAAAACAATCAAGCCCAAATGCAACAACAGCAACAGCAACAAACAAATAGTTGGACGTGTACAGAATGTGGGCAAGAAAACCAAGGGAAATTCTGCAGTAATTGTGGAACACCAAAACCCAGCACCACTCCTAGCATCAAGATGAAGTGTGCGGCTTGTCATGAAGTCGTAGATTTATCAAATGGTGTGCCTAAGTTCTGTCCAGAGTGTGGCCAACCATTTCAGGCAATACCCT
The DNA here is from genome assembly GCF_913775425.1 of uncultured Enterococcus sp. Classification (GTDB taxonomy): domain Bacteria; phylum Bacillota; class Bacilli; order Lactobacillales; family Enterococcaceae; genus Enterococcus_G. The sequence goes on along the minus strand of NZ_CAJYIS010000079.1, from coordinate 17,057 downwards.
TAGATTAGTTGGAGGTGATGAAGATCGATGGACGTCATAACACATAAATGTCCTAATTGTGGCGGTGCACTCACTTTTGATCCGAGTGATCAAAAGTTTCACTGCCCTTATTGTTTAAGTATTTTCACCGCACAAGAAGTCACCCAAGCTGAACAAGCACAACAAGAAGCCCACGTCGATGTAGACCCGGTCATCTCTGAAACCAATGTGGGTCAAGAAGAAGCAGAGATGGAACTGTTTACTTGTCCAAGTTGTGGTGCTGAGATCGTGACCGATGCAACGACTGCGGCAACTTATTGTTACTTTTGCCATAATCCAGTCGTCTTGACTGGACGTTTAAGCGGTAAATTCTTACCTAGTCGTGTCTTGCCTTTTGCCATCGACAAAGAAGAAGCAAAAGAAACATTCTTAGCTTGGGCGAAAAAGAAATGGTTTGTGCCAAAAAACTTTTTTGATGAAGCACAAGTCGAAAAATTGACCGGTGTCTACTTCCCCTACTGGTCGGTCGATGCACAAACAAAAGGAGAATTATCTGGTGTCGGAACCTCGATTCGTGTCTGGATCGTAGGCGACATTGAATACACGGAAACGAAAACATTTGCCGTAAGACGACAAGGAAAGATGCAGTTTAGAGAATTTATCAAACATGCTCTATCCAAAAATACCCAACAAAAAATGGTGACCGGCGTACAACCGTTTCCTTTAGAAAAAGCTGTTCCTTTTCAAAACCAATATCTCTCTGGTTTTCAGGCAGAAAAACGTGATCTAGAATTTATCGAGATCAAGCCAACTGTCGATCAAGAACTGACTGAAGCTAGTAGCCAATTATTACGCAATACGGTCAATGGTTACACTACGTTTCGTACAACACAAAGCTCTGCGCAAATTCTAAATGAACAAAATGAATATGTGTTATTACCCGTATGGCTTGTGACGTATCAAGCACAAGATCGTCAGACCCCTTTTTATTACGCAATGAACGGTCAAACCGGAAAAACAAGCGGTGTCTTACCATTGAGTTATCAAAAATTAGGTCTAGCATCTGCTGGGATTTTTGTTATTTTAGCCATCCTACTGATGATTGGAGGCTATTTCATATGAAAAAACGTTACTTTTTGCTACTTGTTTTATTTGCTAGCTGCTTATTTTTTTCATCAAAAGCTTATGCACAAACGGTATTTGATCAAGCAAACTTATTTACGCAAAGTGAGATCGAGCAATTAGATGCACTAGCCACACCTTTAAATGAACGTATCAAAGGTCAAGTCTTTGTTGTCACGACGACAGAAAATCAGGATGACGAAGAAACTTACGCTGATGATTTTCTACGCGATCAAATCGGCAACAATAACAACGGTTCCGTTTTTTTGATCGATATGGGGAATCGCGGCTATCACATTTCTACCTCTGGGAATATGATCGATTACGTTACCGATCGTCGATTAAGTAAACTTACAGATACGATCCAAACACAACTGTCAGCTGGTGACTATTATCAAGCGGCGGCGAGCTATCTAAACGAATTGACGACATTTGTCAAAGATGGTGTTCCCAGTGGCCAGTATCAAATCGATCGTGATACTGGAAAAATCACGTATTACAAATCCTTGACTCCTTTAGAAATCACGATTTCCTTAGTGGTCGCACTCATTTTTAGCGTAGGCTTTTTTATCATCATCAAAGCGCGCTATCAACTAAAAGGTAAAACATATCACTACCCGTTATCAGAAAAATCAAGCTTGGAATTGACCTTACAACAAGATCGATTGACTAACTCTTTTGTCACGACACGTAGAATCCCTAAAGCCAATAATAATAACGGTGGTGGATTTGGTGGCGGAAGTACGACCCATTCTAGCGGTGGCGGAACATTTGGTGGTGGCGGTGGAAAATTTTAGTCTCTGAGCTGGCACAAAATGGAGCGTTCTAAAAAAGAAGACGAACAATCCGAATAATCACTTTATCTATGTCGATAATTCATCGATTTATTATTGAAATAGTTCATTTTTAAATACGGAGTATTCGCTTTTTAGAGGAGATAGCACACTACTGCTATCTCCTTTTTTAATGCATGAATTTTCAGAAAATAATGACAATAAAATCAAGAAATGATATACTGTGAAAAACAAAAGGAGTGGATTACATGGCAGTAACAATTGATTGGGAAAATTTGGGATTTGACTACATCAAAACCCCTTATCGCTTTTTAGCGACATATAAAGACGGCGCTTGGGATAACGGCACCCTAACTGAAGATAATGTGCTTCATATTTCCGAATCCTCTCCTGCACTTCATTATGGTCAACAGTGCTTTGAAGGATTAAAAGCTTACCGTAGAAAAGATGGCGGTATCAATTTATTTCGTCCAGATGAAAACAGTAAACGTCTAAATAAAAGTGCTTCACGCTTACGTATGCCTGAAGTACCTCAAGAATTATTTTTAGAAGCCGTAACACAAGTAGTCAAAGCAAATGAAGCGTTTGTTCCTCCATATGGAACAGGTGCTACGCTATATCTTCGCCCGCTATTGATTGGTGTTGGGGATATTATTGGCGTAAAACCCGCTAAAGAATTTATCTTCACTGTTTTTTGTATGCCAGTCGGACCTTACTTTAAAGGCGGATTAGTGCCGACAAACTTTATCGTATCAGATTATGATCGTGCAGCACCAAATGGAACCGGAGCAGCGAAAACTGGTGGAAACTATGCTGCGAGTATGTTACCAGGAGAAGAAGCACACAAGAAAAACTTTTCAGACTGTATCTATCTCGATCCAGAAACACATACAAAAATCGAAGAAGTCGGTTCAGCAAACTTCTTTGGAATCACTGCAGATAACCGATTTATCACACCAAAATCGCCATCGATTTTACCAAGTATCACAAAATATTCATTGCTCTATTTAGCAAGCGAGCGCTTGGGATTAGAAGCGATTGAAGGCGATATTTATATCGATCGTTTAGATGAATTTGTTGAAGCTGGTGCTTGTGGTACTGCTGCTGTTATCTCACCGATCGGCGGAATCCAGACTAAAAATGACTTCCATGTTTTTTATAGCGAAACTGAAGTAGGTCCTGTGACAAAATCATTATACGAAGAATTAGTTGGCATCCAATTTGGAGATAAAGAAGCTCCTGAAGGTTGGATCTTTACCATTGAAGCTTAAAGAAAAAGGCTACGACAGCAGTGTCATAGCCTTTTTTTGTGCATAAAAAAAGTGCTGACACTACTGTCAGCACAAGTTGGGATGTGAATTAAGCTTTAACTACGTTAGTCGCTTGTGGTCCACGTTGACCATCTTCAACATCGAAAGTAACTGCTTGGCCTTCTTCTAAAGTTTTGAAGCCTTCACCTTGGATAGCTGAAAAGTGTACGAATACATCGTTTCCATCAGCATCTGTAATAAAGCCAAATCCTTTTTCTGAGTTAAACCATTTTACTGTACCGTTATTCATTGATAACTTACCTCCATAACACATCTTGTGCTTAATTGTAATTGATCATGCGAAATGAAGCTAAATCCATTTATATGGTAAACCCATTACTGCATATCAGATTATTACCAAGACATCATACCATGAAATGTTTTGGACTACAATATTTTTGCTATAAGAATTTTCTTTAACAATTAAATAACTATAGATTTTTATTCTAATCTGAATATTTTTCTTTTATAACAACGTTTCTTTAATATTTTTTATACATAAAAAAACAAATAAATCATTTTTCAGACGCCTGCTTTTTACGAAACATAGGTGCATTTTTATGGCTATAATACTCCGGATTAAACTCTTCATCATCTTTTTTAGCAGACAATGTCCCGTATAAAATATCAAATCCCAAAAGACCAAGTACGATCGACAACGGAATATACACACGTTTTTTTTCATACCATTTTGCTTTCATGGAAATCACCCTTTTTGATTTAAGTATACACCCATGAATACAAAAAAACTAGCAACTGGAAATCCAGTTACTAGTTTAAACATTAAAATTATTTTAATGTGATTGAAGCGCCAACTTCTTCTAAAGCAGCTTTTAAAGCTTCTGCTTCTTCTTTAGAAACGCCTTCTTTAACTGCTGATGGAGCACCATCAACTACAGCTTTAGCTTCTTTTAAGCCTAAGCCAGTTGCTTCACGAACTGCTTTGATAACTTTAACTTTTTGATCGCCAGCTGCAGTTAATTCAACAGTAAATTCTGTTTGTTCTTCAGCAGCAGCACCACCAGCTGCAGCAGCCGCTACAGGAGCAGCAGCAGTAACGCCAAATTCTTCTTCGATAGCTTTAACTAAGTCGTTTAATTCTAAGATTGTTGCGCCTTTAAGCTCTTCAACAATGTTTTCAATGTTCAATGCCATGATTGAGTTCCTCCATTTAATTAGGTTTTTTTATATAAAATAATGAATCATTATGCGGCGATTAAGCTGCATCTCCGTCTTCTTTTTCTGCCACTGCTTTGACAGCGTAAGCCACGTTGCGCACAGGCGCTTGTAGTACAGATAAAAGCATAGATAGCATTCCTTCGCGGTTTGGTAATTTCGCCAAAGCTGTGATTTCTTCCAAAGAAGAAACTTTACCTTCGATGATCCCACCTTTGATTTCCAATGCTTTTGCTTCTTGTGCAAATTCATCGATAATCTTCGCTGGAGCTACTACGTCTTCGTTACTAAATGCAACGGCAGTCGGTCCTGTGAATACTTCATCAAGTCCTTCTAATCCAGCTGCTTTAGCCGCACGAGATAAGATAGAGTTTTTGATTACTTTCATTTCTACGTTAGCGTCACGTAATTGTTTACGTAAACGAGTCACTTCGTCAACAGTTAATCCGCGGTAATCCACAACGACTACAGATGCAGCGTCTTTGAATTTTACAGATACTTCTTCAACGATAGCGGCTTTTTTTGCGATAGCTGCTTCACTCATTTTATGTTTCACCTCCTGATTTTGATGGAAGAGTTTTTTTACAATAAAAAAACCCTATGCCACCGTAGACATAGAGGGACAATTGAATCGCTTCAATACGTGTCCTCGGTAGGAATTATGGCTAGGCCACCTACTGTCTTCGGTACAGTTAATTATTAACCTTCCACACCTTATCATAGATAAAGCGTGGAAGTCAAGTGTTTTTTGCTTTTTTCTTAGAAAGAAGCTTGATCTACATGGATACCAGGACCAAATGTTGTTGTGATCGTGATATTTTTCATGTATTGACCTTTTGCAGCTGATGGTTTAGCTTTCACTAATACATCATTGATTGTTTTAAAGTTTTCAACTAATTTTTCGTTGTCGAAAGAAACTTTACCGATTGGTACGTGAACGTTTCCTACTTTATCAACACGGTAAGTTACTTTACCAGCTTTTACTTCGTTGATTGCTTTTGTAACGTCCATTGTTACCGTACCAGTTTTAGGGTTAGGCATTAAACCTTTTGGTCCTAAAACGCGTCCTAGTTTACCAACTTCAGCCATCATGTCAGGTGTAGCGACAACAACGTCAAAGTCGAACCATCCGCCTTGGATTTTTTTCGCCATATCTGCATCGCCAACATAGTCAGCACCAGCAGCTTCAGCTTCTTTAGCTTTATCGCCTTTAGCGAATACTAAAACTTTTTGTGTTTTACCAGTTCCGTTAGGTAGAACCACAGCACCACGAATTTGTTGGTCTGCTTTCTTAGGATCTACGTTCAAACGGTAAGCAACTTCAACAGTTGCGTCGAATTTCGCGATATTTGTATCTTTCGCTAATGCAACAGCTTCTTCAACAGAGTAAGCTTTTGTCGCATCAACTTTTTTCAATGCATCTTGCATTTTTTTGCTTTTTTTAGCCATTTTGTGTTTCCTCCTTGGATGTGGTTATAGCGGTAGAACCTCCCACGTGTTCTTTATCTTTCAATATAGAACGAACTGAGAAGCTACTTCCTTAGGGTCTTATTCTACGATAATTCCCATGCTTCGTGCAGTTCCTTCGACCATGCGCATAGCAGCTTCTAAGCTAGCAGCGTTTAGATCTTCCATTTTCAATTCAGCGATTTCTTTAACTTGATCGCTAGAAACAGTTGCAACTTTAGTTTTGTTTGGTTCACCAGAACCTTTTTCGATGTTTGCAGCTTTTTTCAATAATACTGCAGCCGGTGGTGTTTTTGTAACGAATGTGAATGAACGGTCTTCGTATACAGAAATCACTACAGGAATGATTAAACCTGCTTGATCAGCAGTACGAGCGTTGAATTCTTTAGTGAATCCCATGATGTTTACACCCGCTTGACCTAATGCAGGACCTACTGGTGGTGCTGGTGTTGCTTTACCTGCAGGAATTTGCAATTTAACGATTTTTTCTACTTTTTTTGCCACGAGACAAACCTCCTTAAGTCCGTGATGTGGTGAATTGGAGATACGTATTTCTCCTCCCACGTTAAAAACATACTTCAACACGAATTGAAGCATACTGGTATATTATAGCAAAGAAAAAATAAATTTCAACTAATTTCTCTCTCATTTTCAAACAAATTTCATACGCTTCATTCGTTCCTGTGCTACACTACAAACGAAACCTAAAGATTGAGGAGAAACAATATGGAACAATTAAATTATCGTAGCGTCTTTGATATTATCGGACCTGTTATGGTAGGCCCTAGTAGCTCACATACTGCAGGAGCTGCTAGAATCGGAAAAGTGATTCGTCATATTTTCGGTGAACAACCTGAAGTCGTCGATATTTTTTTATATGAATCATTTGCTAAGACCTATCGTGGTCATGGAACGGACATCGCACTCGTCGGCGGTCTGCTTGGAATGGAACCCGACGATCCACGGTTGGGCGATTCACTAAAACTTGCCTATGAATCGGGGATGGAAGTCCTCTTTACCCCAAAAAAAGAAAAAGCAGAACACCCAAATATGGTGCAAATGATCGTGTCAAAAGGAACACGTAAATTATCGGTCACTGGTATCTCTATTGGTGGCGGGAACATTCAGATTTCTGAAGTCAACGGCTTTAAACTTTCATTGACGCTTGGTACACCAACTTTTATTATCGTCCACCAAGATGTCCCAGGCATGATCGCACGTGTGAGTAACGTCTTATCTGAAGCCAATGTCAATATCGGGACGATGACCGTTACACGTGAATCAAAAGGTGAAAATGCCATTATGATCATCGAAGTCGATGAACGTAACCAAGAAGTATTAGAAAAAATCCGTCAAATCGCACAGATCCATAGTGCCTCGTATTTTGACTAAAGGAGTACAAATATGTTTTATTCAATAGAAGATCTTGTGGCACAAAGCGCGAATTACCCCTCAGTAGCTGAACTGATGATCGCTACAGAAATCGAGATGACTGGACGGACACGAGAAGAGATCTATGCCTTGATGGAACGTAACTTACAAGTCATGGAACAATCGATCGTAGAAGGTGTGAATGGCGTAACGTCTGTAACCGGTTTGACCGGTGGTGATGCGGTAAAAATGAACGATTACTTAGAACATGGTCAATTTTTAAGCGGCGAAACGATTCTGACAGCTGTGCGCAATGCGATCGCAGTCAATGAAGTCAATGCGAAAATGGGATTGATCTGTGCGACGCCTACTGCTGGAAGTGCCGGTGTCGTTCCGGGAGTATTGATGGCTTGTCGTGAACGCCTCAATCTCACTCATCAGCAACAACTCGACTTTTTATTTACGGCTGGTGCATTTGGACTAGTCATTGCCAACAATGCCTCGATCTCAGGAGCTGAAGGTGGTTGTCAAGCAGAAGTCGGATCAGCTAGTGCCATGGCAGCTGCAGCACTTGTAGCAATTAATGGCGGATCTGCACATCAGTCGGCTCAAGCCGTCGCAATTACGTTAAAAAATATGATGGGACTGATTTGTGATCCTGTTGCAGGGCTTGTAGAAGTGCCTTGTGTCAAGCGCAATGCACTTGGTTCCTCACAAGCGTTTATCTCAGCAGACATGGCTTTAGCTGGGATCGAAAGCGTCATTCCACCAGATGAAGTCGTCGAAGCCATGTATCAAGTCGGACGCCAAATGCCGTCGATCTTTAGAGAAACTGGTGAAGGTGGACTTGCTGCAACACCTACTGCTAGACGATTGACCAAAGAGATCATGGGTGAATAACACTAAAACGTCCCTTTTTGTACGGCTTTGATGACCATTACAAAAAGGGACGCTTTATTTATTTCCATAAAAAATCAGCAACAACACGATCAACAGCACGATTTTCATGCAATGCACTGTGTTGTGCGTCCTCGCCAGTAATAATCGTTGAGTGCACATCGATTTCTTGTGCTACTAATAATGGAATTATCGCTAAACTACTGGCAAGTGGCACCGTTCCATCACTTAGTTCATCAGCACTTAACTGACCACTAATGATCTCGACTTGAGTCGTCTTAGGAAAAAGTGCTACTCTTTCTTGGTAAGCTTGATAGCGTGGGGAAACTTGATCTGGTCCGTCGCGAAGCAATTCTTGTTGCGTTTGTGTCGTAAGTGTATCTAAAAACTCATTAAATGGCGCACCAATCGCAATGACTTTGGCTACGTTTGGTTGCGTTTCTTCTTGTGCTTGCATGAGATAATCCATAACGCTTACGCCTCCCATTGAGTGCCCCACGATATTGACCGTGTTGATCCCTTGTGTTTTTAAAGAAGCAAGAACTTCAGTGATCCAGCTAACTTGATTTTCTTGAGTGCTAGTATTGTCTTCAAAAAGCACTTGAATCATGGGATCATCTTTTTGTTTAGTCAACTCTCCTTCTTGCGTTAATTCTCCTGTGGCAGAAACGGTGATCACTGCTTCTTTTTTTGCACCAACTAAAGACGTTAAACGTGTCATCATCCCTCCAAACGAATTCTTCCCTCCTGAATAACCATGGAAAAATACTGTCGGGATCGCCGTTTTTTCAGGTTCTGATGTTTTAGCTACAGGTTTAGAACTAGAAGCTGCAGTTTTTTGTTCATGCAGTGCTCCCCCGCATCCTGAAAGAAGTAACAACATACTTAGCCACAATCCAATCCATTTGTACATCCTATCACTCCTTAAAAAAACCGCAAACGAAATTTCGCTTACGGTTTTGCATTAGTCGATATCGTCTACTTGATCAAAGTCAAGCTCAGTGCTGGTTTCACGACCAAACATGTCGATATTTACTTTTAATTTTTGTTTTTCTTCGTCGATTTCAACAACTTGACCTTCTAGACCAGAAAACGCGCCTTCGATGATCTTCACTGTTTGGCCAAGTTCGACATTCAATTCAACTGCACGTGTACTCATTCCTAATGAACGCAAGATGCTGTTGATTTCTTCAGGTAATAGTGGTGCAGGTTTGCTTCCCGCTCCATGAGAACCGACAAATCCGGTAACACCTGGTGTGTTTCGAATCACATACCAAGATTCATCTGTCATGATCATTTCAACTAACACATATCCAGGGAATGTTTTGTGTACGATCTCTTTTTCTTTTCCATTTTTTACTTCTGTTTCGACTTCTTCAGGTACCACTACACGGAAAATGTAGTCTCCCATTCGCATACTTTGCGCACGAGACTCGATATTTGTTTTTACTTTATTTTCGTATCCTGAGTATGTGTGAAGTACATACCAACTTCTCTCAAAAGATTCCATCACATAAGGACTCCTTTTATTTTTTTCTAAAATAAAAAAACCTCAGTCACACCGAAGTTTTTTCTCTCGTACCAAAGTATAGCATGGAATAGCGAATAATTCTAGTCGTAAACGAATAAGTCTACTTTAAAATCCATGAAAATACATTTTGAATAGCAGTATCCATCAAGAAGAACAACACAGCAAAAATCAATGATGTTTCAATGACTACGATCGTATCTTTGCGCAATTGTTTTCCTGAAGGCCAAGTAACATTTTTCATTTCGTGAATTACACTGCGAATAAATTTCATGAGAGCTGCCTCCGTTTTTTATTTTGTTTCTCTATGTATTGTATATTGGTTACAATATTTACAAAACTTATTGATCTCTAAGCGATCGCCTTTTTTGCCTTCGCTGACTGATTTCGAATAATTTCGAGAACCACAAACAGAGCAAGCCAATGCTGCTTTTTTTGTTGCCATAAAATAGCCTCCTGTCCGTCTCTTTTCTCACTTCTTAAAGTTAGCATGATTTAAAAAAACTGTCAATCAGGATCAAAATTATTTCTATAGTTTTTCGGTTAGGTATGCTATCATAAACCCAAAGGATAAGGAGGTTTATTTATGTTATTAAAATCAATGGTTTACAAAAAAGCTGACTTGACGACGGTTTTAGAAACGGCAACTTTAGCCGAAGCCTTGACGATCTTAGAAGATTCTGGTTATCGTTGTGTACCGATTTTAGATGAAACGGGTAAAATCTTCCGTGGAAATATCTATAAGATGCACATTTACCGGCATAAGGCTAATGGTGGCGATATGAGCTTACCTGTTACATCATTATTAAAAAATGCAACAAAATTTATCTATGTCAATTCTTCATTCTTCAATGTATTCTTTACGATCAAAGAATTGCCTTACATTGCTGTATTAGATGAAAATGACCATTTTTATGGCATTTTAACACATAGTTCTTTACTTTCAGTCCTGGCGCAATCTTGGAATGTCGAACAAGGAAGTTATGTCTTAACGATTGCTTCTACTGGTAAAAAAGGTGATTTGGCAGCTATCTCGAAAATCATTGCCAAATACAGCAGTATTGCCAGTTGTATTACGTTAGATATCGGCAAAGATGAGTTTATTCGTCGAACGTTGATCACGTTACCAGCTGAAACGACTCAAACAACATTAGACAAAATCATCGAACAACTGGAAAGCAAACTCTTTAAAGTTGTTGAAATCGAAGATCTAAAAGCAGAACGCTAAAAAAAGACGACGAGGTGACCCTTACTCACACAAGCGATTAAGGAAACACTTCGTTCGTCTTTTTAAATACGATCTTTAAAATGAACCACTTTATCTACCGCAAACATGACGGGTGCCGAAATTGTCATAATGATCAATTCACTTAATGCAGTCGTCGCATACGTTGGCCAAAATGGTAAATCTAACGTTAATTGCAACATCCAGGCGATCAAACACATACTGATCGTGAAGAAGAAAATATTACAAATCATCAATACGAGTTTGTTTTCTACAAATTTACCGACCCAAATCGTTGCCGCTAATGCAAGTAACGTTTGGCCCCCACCAAATAAGACATCTAATGGCCCATTTCCAAAGAATAAATTGTAGATGACTACCCCACCAAATACGCCCCAAATAAATTTACGATTGAATACCACTAAGTGATTCAAACTTTCAGATAATCGAAATTGGATCGCACCTGATTGGTACGGTAAAATAAAACACAAAACGACATAAATGGCCATAATCACGGCATTTGCAGTTAAGGTACGTACCGATGTTGCTTGTTTAGATTTTATCATGTATTAGTTCCTACTTTCTCCAAGTTTTGATTACGCGGGATGGTTGATGAACCGCGTGACGTGTGCTTAGCACCGTTAGCAAGTCTAAATAAATTCAAGTAAAATGTCAAGCTGCTTTTTGACTCTGTGTTGATCGCGTATAATGTGCTGCTTGTCTGTGTGATGTGTTAGTTGTCGATTCGACTACAGGTTCTTCTTCAATTGCTTTAGTCGGTCGCATTAAGATAAAATAACCACACATCAAGACAACATAACTGCCTAATAAGAGCCCTTGTATACTCAAAAAAAGATAACTCAGCCAGCGTACTGTTGCTAGTGGACCTTGTAATGCCCATTGAATAATTGCTAATCCTAAAGAAGCCCCAATCAAATGATAATATTTCATAGTGTCACCCCTTCGCTTGCAAAAGTATAGTCAAAAAATAAAGAGAAAGCAAGCGATTTTGCCTGCTTTAAAAATGTAAACGCTTGCTAAAAAAAGAGAGTTTTAGTATACTAAAGTTGTAAGGAGGAACGCTGAATTCCCAGTCAGACATTCGATGTAGGTAATGTCTAAACAGAATTTTCAAGTAGGCCTCTATCAAATCAAGTGGGAATTGGACTCGCTCCTTACTCACCATTATCCATGACCTGATCGCAAAATAAAGTGCAGTACGTGTGCAGACCACCTTTATTTTCGATCAGGTCCTTTTTTATTTGGTTCTAAAAGAGATATGGTATAATAAAGGTCAATTTGATTTTTACTGGAGTGTACTCATGAAACGAATCTTTCATATACTCGTCAATCCGGATGCCGGTGGTGGACGAGGTGCCAAAACAGCAAAACAGATCATTGAATTGTTGAAAAAATACCGCTATACTTATTTTCTTTATGCAACGGAATATCCTGGTCACGAGATCGAACTGACCCAAATGCTGATACAGACAAAAAAAATCACCCCACTTTCAAACGAGCCTGTTTTTTCAGAACAAGATATCGTACCGATTTTTGTCGTAATCGGTGGCGATGGAACACTACATCAGGTCTTAAACCAATTGCATGCCTATAGCACAAGGTATCCTGTAGCCTATATCAAAGCGGGGAGCGGCAATGATTTTGCACGGGCATTTCGTATGACCAAAACACCAGAGGAAGCTTTTTGGAAAATTTTAGAGCAAACAGCGCCAGTCAAAATCCCGATTTTACGTTATCAAGAAGCGGTAACCAATCAAACAGGTGTCTTTTGCAATAATCTAGGAATCGGTCTGGATGGCAAAATCGTCAAAAAAGTCAATCATAGCAAACGAAAAAAGTGGTTTCATTCACTACATATCGGCAAAATGAGCTACTTTTCTAGTATCTTGACGAGCTTTTTTCAACAACGTCCCTTTCCCATTCGTGTAGAATTCAATGGGCAAGAACGGATTTTTCGAAAAACACTTTTATTTACCGTTACCAATCATCCTTATTTTGGTGGCGGCATCGCCATTGCACCACATGCTGATTTGAAAGATGATAGCTTCAAATTGGTCGTCGTCCAAAAAACAGCATTCTTTAAACTCGTGCATTTGTTTTATCTTATTTTACGTAAAAAACAATTGCGCTCGCGTTACTTTAAGCACTATTCTCTTAAAAAATTGCGTGTGATCACGACGACTCCTCAAGATGTCCACCTTGATGGCGAGTCTTTTGAAGGTAAAAGTTACGATTTGACGATCACCTTGACTTCACAATTTTTCTGGTAACCCCATCAGATTGTGACAGATGGATAGCGCCAAGAAATAAGCCGAACCATTATCACTTTCGATAATGGTTCGGCTTATTTTCAAAAGTGTAACAGACTTCTGTTACACTTTATTTTCGTAATCGTTTGGTGTAATTCCATCCATTCCGATCATCGGATCGATAGCATGTTGTTGGATCAACTCTAAAGTCAAGATCGGCTCGCTCGGCAATTGTTCTTCTTCTTCTGAAATGAACGCTTTCTCTTCAGATGGTGTCTGAACAGCACGAGCCTTTCCTTCTACTTCTAATAAACGTTCTTTTAATGTCGTCATACGCAAGTTTGATTCTTGCGTGACACAACGCTGGTACGCTTCGATTTCTCCAAGTAGAATCAGTTTTTCTTTACTCCGTGTGATCGCCGTATACAACAAGTTGCGTTGTAGCATTCGTTGGTATTGGTGCACCATCGGCAGTATGACCATTTTAAATTCGCTACCTTGAGATTTATGGATTGTGCAACAATACGATAGCGTGATTTTTTGCCAATCATTTCGGCGATACACCACCTCAGTCGCATCAAACTGGATCGTCAATTCATCGACTTTATCTTCAGAATCTTTGGCATACGTGATCCCGACGATCTGCCCCATATCTCCATTGAACACGTTATCTTCTGGTGAATTGACCAATTGTAAGACCTTATCACCGATGCGATACACCGTGTCATTGAATTTCACTTCTTTTTTACGACCATCGTTTGGATTAAAGATTTCTTGCATCATTTTATTTAAAGCATCGACACCCGCAGATCCTTTATACATCGGTGCTAAGACTTGAATATCCTGTGCAGTGAAGCCCTTTTCTTTTGCACGCTGTACGATCGTGGCAATAATCGGCTCGATCTGATAGGCATCACAAGCAAAAAAAGAACGATCTGCTTGATTTTGCGCAAAATTTTGAGACAAGCGGCCATTTTTGATTTCATGTGCTAACGAAATCACACTCGAACCATCACCTTGTCGATAAATTTCAGTCAACTCAAACTTTGGCAAAAATGGGGTTTGCAATAAATCATGCAAGACTTGACCTGGTCCCACAGATGGTAACTGGTCTTTATCGCCGACTAAAATAATCTGCATATTTGTCGCCAAGGCTTTGAACAAAGCATGTGCTAACCAAGTATCGACCATTGACATTTCATCAACAATCAATAACCCACCTTCTAATTCTTTTGTTTCCATCTCGACGTCTTGTTCTTGATTGTTCAACCCTAGCATACGGTGAATCGTACCACTTGGTAATCCAGTCGTTTCATTCATCCGTTTTGCTGCTCGTCCAGTCGGGGCTGCTAATAAGATCGGGAACGTTTCACTGGTATATTGACTAGGATCAAGTTCAACTTCATTTAAGTGCGCAAACATTCTCACGATTCCGTTGATCACTGTGGTTTTCCCCGTTCCAGGACCACCTGTCAATAGAAAAAATGGAGAACGAATCGCCTCTTTGATAGCCTCTTCTTGAGAAGCACCATAACGGATCCCTAATTCTTTTTCAACTTTTTTAAAGGTTTGATCTAATTCCTTATCTGTATACTTGATCGTCTGTTTGCGTTTCATCAAACGATGGATCGATTGTGCGATTCCGATTTCTGAAAAATACAAGCGCTTCTCGTAAATTGCGGTCCCTTCTTGATGAACTTTTTCTTCTTCGACCAATTCGATCAACCCATCGGCTACTTGTTCTGCAGACATTTCGACTGGTCGACTCGTTTCAAGTAACGAGATCGTTTGTTCCAATAACTGTTTTGCTTGTACATACGTATCTCCTGTTTGAATCGAGACTTGCATCAACTGGTGGAACAACGCAGCTTTGATCCGTGTCGTTGCATGAGGCGTGATACCAAGCTGCGCTGCGATCATATCAGCTTTTTTAAATCCGATCCCATCAATATCTTCTACGAGTTGATACGGATTTTCTTGGATGATTTCAAGCGCTTCATTGCGGTACTTTTGATAGATCGCAAACGATAGACGACTACCAAACCCATATTCTGTCAATCCTACGATCACTTGATCCATCCCGTGATTCAAGCGTAGCGTTTCTACGATCATGTCGCGTTTTTTCTTATTTAGATGAGGGAGTGAACTTAAAATACTTGGATCATCTAAGATTTTTTCAATTGCCTGTTCACCAAAAGCATCTACGATTCCTTGTGCCGTTTTTTTACCAATCCCTGGAAATTTATCGCTCGATAAATAATGGACGATTCCTGCAGCTGAAGTCGGTTGCTCTTTTTGATACGTTTCAGCGTTTAATTGTGTGCCGTATTTAGGATGCTCAATCAGTTGTCCGTGGAATCGATAACTCTCTTCTTCTTGAATATCGCCAAAACTCCCCGTCACCACGATTTCCTTTTCCCGATATTGCGCAGTCGTTTCCTCGACTTTTACTAAAAGTACTTTATAAAAGTTCGTTGGATTTTGATAAAAAATAGCGGCTACCTTGCCGACAAAAACTTCTTTTTCTGGCATAGGTCTCCGCTCCTTTCTGTTTAAAGTAATGAATCCGCACTAGTTGGGTCGTCCAAAAACGAAACGTCATTCCATTTCACTAGTGTATAAGGGACTTGTTTATCTTGAGTATGGGCAATCGTCAAACTATTATTATACAATCCACCCATCTCACGTAATTGCGCGATTTCTTTGCCGATCAACGATTGGATCGCGGCTGTCATCGAAGTTCCATGTCCTACAAATAATAATGGTCCGTCATGTTTTTGTACAGCTGTTGTGATTGTTGACGTCATTCGTGTCAGCATCTCATCGACTGTCTCACCGGCAAATGCACTTGGGTCATACAAATCTAAGCGATAGCGCATCTGTTCCAGACTTGAGCCATACTTTCGGCGCATCTCGTCGATCAATTGGCCTTCTAATGCACCATATCCCATCTCTAAAAGTCCGGATTTTTGGATGATGGGCACAGAATGAGACAATTGCGCTTCAATAGCATGCGCCGTATCGACAGCTCGTTTGGCCGTACTACAATAGATCGCTTCAAATGCTACATCAGAAAGTTCTTGACCCAGACGCGCAACTTCTTCGTAACTACTCGCTAATAAAGGAGAATCTCCCTTCATCCCCTGAAAACGACGTTCCAAATTCCATTCGGTTTTTCCGTGTCTCGTAAAATAAAGGTCCATGTGAGTGCTCCTTTGATGATTAATCGATTTTATCGTTTGGATAATGATGTGTGCGTTCAAGATTTGGAAAATCTTGTTGACGCAATGCTTCATATAAGATCAATGCTGCTGTATTCGATAGATTTAGCGAACGGACATGCTCGTCATTCATTGGAATACGCAAGCATTTATCTGCATGTTCACGCATAAATTCTTCTGGTAGTCCCGTTGTTTCTTTTCCAAATAAAAAGAAATGATCCTCATTGTCATTAAAATCGACATCTGAGTAAGTCGCATTGGCAAATTTTGAGATCAAATGCAACTGGCGATCTCCTAAATACTCCATGAAAGCTGCTAAGCTTTTATGATACGTAATATCTACTGCTTCCCAATAATCTAGTCCAGCACGTTTTAATTGTTTATCATCTGTTGAAAACCCTAAAGGTTCAATCAGATGTAATGGACTATTTGTCGCTGCACAAGTGCGCGAAATGTTCCCAGTATTCGCTGGGATAAGTGGTTCAAATAAGACGATATGGTTCACAAAAAAGGACTCCTTTGATAGTCGACTATGCGTAATGCATGTATGATTAAAATAAAAAAAACGTACCAACTCGGTGATCAAGCACGGCGAGTCGTTACGTTAGTGAAGCTCTCTTCACTAACTTTTATCAGAACAGGATGCTGATAAAAACTAATGAAAAATGACTTGAAATTAATATATCACTCTCATGTT
>NZ_CAJYIS010000078.1 GCF_913775425.1 uncultured Enterococcus sp. | reverse complement strand
AATGCTCATGTGTGATATGAGCTGGAATAACAGGGCAATTATCTAACGCATCGCCGCACAAGGTAATCACGTATTGTGCATCATTTAAAAAGTCTACATCAATGACTTCTGATTTGTTTTGGCTGATGTCGATACCGATTTCGGCCATGACTTGAATCGCTCGTTTATTGAGTCCGTGAGCTTCAATTCCCGCACTACGAATCTCCCAAATGTTAGGATCGAAAATTTTTTGTGCCAAACCGTCTGCAATTTGGCTACGACATGAATTTCCCGTACATAAAAAATAGATTTTTTTCATATAGAATCAACTCCTAGTTGGTGTAAACACTGTTTTTAATTTTAAGGCGACGTGGACCAAGGCGATCAATACGGGCACTTCGACTAAAGGTCCGATCACGGCCGCAAAAGCCTCACCCGAATGGATACCAAATACCCCAACTGCGACAGCGATTGCCAGTTCAAAATTGTTACTTGCAGCAGTAAAGGATAACGAAGCAGCCACAGGATAGGTTGTCCCCAAACGTTTGGATAAAAAGAAAGAGACAAAGAACATTAAAATAAAATAAAGCAATAACGGGATGGCGATACGTAGTGCATCAAGTGGTAACTCAATAATTTTATCGCCTTTTACCGAAAACATCATGACGATCGTAAACAAAAGCGCCACCAAGGTAATTGGACTGATTTTAGGAATAAATACACGGTAGTACCATTCATCCCCTTTGATTCTAGTTAAGACAATATGGGTCAAAAAACCTGCTAGAAAAGGAATCCCTAAATAGAAAAAGACGCTTTTTGCAATTTCAATCATGGTAATACTTAAGGCATGTGCTTCTAAACCAAGTAAATTCGGTAGCCAAGTCAAAAAGAAAAAGCCAAATAAAGGATAAAAGAAAATTTGAAACAGTGAATTGAACGCAACTAGGCCTGCAGTATATTCACGATCGCCCTGAGCTAAGTCGCTCCATACAATGACCATCGCAATACAGCGTGCCAAACCAATCATAATCAAACCAGCCATATACTCTGGATAATCACGCAAAAAAACAATGGCCAAGAAAAACATCAAAAAAGGACCAATGATCCAGTTTTGAACCAAAGAAAGGAGCAATGTTTTCCAATCTTTAAAGACAAGACCGATTTTTCGGTAATTCACTTTTGCTAAAGGAGGATACATCATCAAAATTAATCCAATAGCTAACGGAACATTGGTCGTACCAAATGAGAGTGTATCGATCGTTTTAGGAACGCTCTGGAAAAAATAGCCGATCGCAATTCCTATACCCATAGCGCAAAAAATCCATAGAGTGAGATAGCGGTCTAAAAAACTTAACTTTTTAGTCACAGTGTGAATCCTCCTGACATGTTTCTGTGTGACACACACAATGTGTCGAAGTCGAAACTAACTGATTCATATCGGTTTGAATTTTAGAGAATGCGGAATCATTCAAACGATAATAGCACCATTTTCCTTTTTTTGTTATCAGGATCAAATTCGCTTGTTCTAATAATTTCATGTGATGCGAGAGTGTCGGTTGGGTAAAGGTAAAATGTTCTAATAAATCGCAAGCACACAACTCGCCACAAGAGAGTAGGTCAATAATTTTTAAACGATTTGCATCTGCGAATACCTTAAAAAGCTTTGCTTGTAAGATGTAATCCATAATTCGTCTCCTTTTTTTATAGATAGATCATTATCTATGTAATGAATTCTTTTTAAATATAGATAATGATCTATTTATTGTCAATAAAAAAATTTTTTTCATGTAGTATATCATTGAATAAAAAAACATATAGTGAATAAAAAAAAGAAAATAAAATCAAAAATCCTACTTAATAAGTGTTTAAGTGCAGTAAGCTGTAAATAACAAAGCCAAAATAACAAGAAAAAAGGATACTCGACTTGCTTTTATCAGAGAAACATCCAAGTTTAGTGCTTGACGAAAAATAGTCGATACGTTACGATACTGCATGAATTGAATATATTCTTCGGGGCAGGGTGTAATTCCCGACCGGCGGTGACAAGTAGTATGCTTGAAGTCCGTGACCCGCTTATTGCGGTGGAGCCAGTGAGAATCTGGCACCGACAGTTAAAGTCTGGATGTGAGAAGAAAAAAACCAGTGTAAACCAAGGGTGGATTCTGCCTAAAATTGGAAATCAATGGTCTTATTTCAGCATGTCTCGTATTTTATGAGACATGCTTTTTTTTGTGAAGGAGGCGATAAAATGCATGATCAGTACATGGAAATGGCAATCAGAGAAGCCAAAAAAGGAATTGGCAACACGTATACTAATCCATTAGTCGGTGCAGTGCTCGTTTGTGAAGATGAGGTCATTGCCACAGGTGCACATTTTGCTTATGGTGAGAAACACGCTGAACAAGTGGCACTCGATCAATGTAGCGCCCCTGAGCTTATATCTAATTCAACGTTATATGTCACCCTAGAACCTTGCCATCACCAAGGTAAACAACCTGCTTGTACGCAAGCTATTGTAACTAGCGGGATCTCTCGTGTAGTTATTGGACAACTTGATCCGAACCCGTTAGTTGCTGGAAAGGGAAAAGCTTTTTTAGAGTCGCAAGGAATCGAAGTGATCACAGGGATTAAAGAGATAGAAGTTCGAGAATTAAATCCAGCATATTTGACATTTTACGAACAAAATCGACCCTATGTGACCTTGAAACAAGCAATTACGCTAGATGGGAAGATCGCCTATGATAGAAACCAACAAACTACTATCACGTCCAAATCTGCCTACGATATGGTGCATGATGAGCGTGCAAATTACCAAGCGATCGTTGTCGGTAGTCAAACTGCTTTGACAGATGATCCTCAACTGCTAGCTACCACAGTTTCAAATTTTCCGCCGGTTAGAGTGGTATTGGATCGTCGTGGGCGGATATTTGAGCAGATGGATCTACAGCTGTTTCAACCTAGTGAAGTTCCAGTGTTGATTTTAACAGAACAAGTATTCATTCCAGATATGCCAGATCATGTGACAGTTCATAGTTTGGAAACACTCACGATTCAGCAAGTATTAGCCTACCTAGTCACTCAAAAAATTCAGTCATTGTATGTTGAAGGAGGCGCTCAGATTCATGATGCTTTTTTAAAAAGTGAACTTTATGATGAAGTGATCACGTATCTTTCTCCAAAAATACTTGGAGGAACAAGCGTACCTAGTTTTTCAAGTGACCAATTGCCACGATGTTCTTATTTGAGCATCACACAGGTACTAACAGTGGGGGAAGATCTGAAAATCACAGCTAGGAGGTTAAGTACATGTTCACCGGATTGATTCAAGGCGTCGGGACGATTCAAGAAATGACGCGTCTGGGTGCTAGTTTAGAAATGACGTGTCGTGCTTCAAGTGCCATGTTGGCGGAGTATCATTTAGGAGATAGTATGGCGATCAATGGCGCATGCTTAACGGCAACTAAACGTACTGCTACGACCTTTACCGTTTTGATTATGCCAGAAACCGTAAAACGAACGACATTTGTACATTTAAAACGTGGAGATCAAGTTCATTTAGAACGAGCGATGCAACAAACACAGCGCTTCGAAGGCCATTTTGTGTCCGGACATATTGACGGTACAACGCGCTTGTTAAAAAAACGAACAGTAGGTCAAGCGCTAGTGCTGACTTTTGCTTATCCACCACAGCTACAAGGCCAAATTATCGCCCAAGGATCGATTGCGCTTCACGGAGTAAGTTTAACGATCATCGAGACTACAGCTCATTCGTTTTCAGTCAGTTTAATCCCGCATACAAGTGAACATACACTGTTAGGAAAGTTAATGTTAGGCGAAAAAGTGAATATCGAAACGGATATGATTGGAAAATACGTTCAAGCAACAAAATACCGAGTTGAATTGGAGAAAATCAAATATGAATAAAGTGGAAAAGGCTCTTGCTTGGCTAAAAAAAGGCGGATTAATCGTGCTAGTTGACGACGATGATCGAGAAGCAGAAGGTGATTTAGTAGGCCTAGCAGAACATGCTACAAAAGAAATGATTAATTTTATGGTTACCCATGGCCGGGGCTTGATCTGTGCGCCCTTATCTGAAGAAAAAGCACGACAACTTGCGCTACATGAAATGGTCACAGAAAATAGCGATACATTTAAAACAGCATTCACAGTGAGTGTCGATCACATTCAAACAAGCACAGGGATATCAGCTAGCGATCGTGCCCAAACCATTCGTGCACTAGCTGATCCTAACGCTAAAGCAATTGATTTTCATCGACCGGGTCATGTGTTCCCTTTGATTGCAAAATCAGCTGGTTTAACCGTCAGACGTGGGCACACTGAAGCCGCAATTGAATTAGCCAAACTGGCAGAGTGCCAAGAAGCTGCATATATTTGTGAGATCCTAGCTGATGATGGTACGATGGCTCGAAAATCAGCATTGCAACAACTCGCAAATAACTGGAAGCTCCCGTTTCTAACGGTAGAAGAGCTAGCAGCATATAGCCAAGTTCACCAAGAAACCAGTGAAATCGTCCAAGTGAAGTTGCCAACAGCTTTTGGTGATTTTGACTTGCGACTTTTTGAAGATGAGCAATCGAAAGAACAGTTGTTGCTATCTAAAAATCTAACTACTCAAACAGAGGAGCCTTTATTCGTGCGCATCCATTCAGAATGTTTCACTGGTGATGTATTAGGATCTCATCGATGCGATTGCGGCGAACAGCTGCACATGGCGATGAACCAGATCGAGCGCGAAGGTCGAGGTGCGATTGTATATTTAAGACAAGAAGGACGCGGGATTGGTTTAAAAAATAAATTACGTGCCTATCAGCTACAGGAACAAGGATTAGATACGTATCAAGCCAATCAAGCATTAGGTTTTTTACCAGACGAACGTAACTATACTAGTGCGGCTAAAATATTAAAGCAAGTTGGGATCAAAAAGATCAAATTGCTAACGAACAATCCAGATAAAGTGAGCGAACTTGCTGCATTAGGCATTGAAGTAGTAGAGCGTATCCCACTGGAAACCATACCGGTATCAGAAAACAAGCAGTACTTAAAGACAAAAAAGGAAAAATTTCATCACTATTTAACAGTTTGATGAATGGAGGAAAAAATGATTATAGAGGGTATTTACCAAGGAGAAACTAAAAAAGTAGCGATTGTAATTGCACGTTTTAATGAATTTATTACATCTAAATTACTTAGTGGGGCAATCGACAATCTAGTGCGACATGGTGTTTCAGAGGAACAAATCGATGTATACTGGGTTCCTGGAGCATTCGAGATTCCATTTATTACCAAGCGACTAGTAGAAAATAAACAGTATGATGGTATTTTAACGCTAGGCGCAGTGATTCGTGGTGCAACTAGCCATTACGAGTTAGTGACCAATGAGGTAGCCAAAGGGGTTGCTCAAGTCGGGTTACAGGCAACTATTCCGATTATGTTTGGTGTATTAACCACTGAAACAATCGAGCAAGCAATCGAACGTTCTGGAACGAAGGCTGGAAATAAAGGGAGCGAAGTAGCACAAGGATTACTAGAAATGATGTCTTTGAATGATTTGATCACGATCTAATGAAGAAACCCACGCAGCTATTGCGTGGGTTCATCTGGTTGTTGACCGTCATGAGCGGGCCATTTGCATGCTGTAAGGCTCATATCGGTAAACGTCGCAGTAAAAGAAGACTCTTCGGGACTACACGCATAGATACCAAATCGAATGGAGTCTTGAATATTTTGCATATGGCAAATCCGCATTTGTTCGAAATGAATGCCATCAAAAGAAGATTCAAGACAAAAATCATCTTCACGGCGGCTTAATCGATACCAAATTTCTGAAATTGTCGCATCGATAGTGCTTGTGGCCCAATCGGAATAGCCATTATTGGTGACGACACTGCCCAAGTGCTGGAACTGCTCATTTTCATATTCGCTAGAAGCTTTAAGCCAAGTCTGACTGTCTAGATACATCACGATGCCACACTGATCAAAGCGATGATGACGCTGTGCGGTCGTTTTCACTTGAAATGAGAAATAACGTTCCGTCGTTTCTAGTTGAAGAACCGGAGCATTATCATTTTGAAAATGATAATACGTTCGTTGCCATAGATCCGTATGAGGCTCCGTTGTAATCTCGATCTTATCGGGTTGAATAACGGAGTGCTTTGGCGCACGTGTCCAATTAAGTTTTGTTACATCAACGTTCATGTTGTTCCTCCTTTAGCTTAAATCAAGCGTCATCATCGTACTTTCTGCATTAAAGCTAAACCCGATTTTTTGATAGAATGGGATCACTTCTGAAGAGCCGGTCATTAGAAATAGTCTGTTGATATGTTCCTGTTTGAGTTCACGTGAAACATAGGTCATCAAACGTTTTCCCATGCCCATTTTTTGACTATCAGGATGAATATTAAATTCATCAACTACAAATTGTGACCAATCATCAAAATAATAATCGATACGACCCAAGCACATTCCTAAGATCATATGTCTATCAGTAAGAATAAACCCACGCGCATTGCTGCCGCTCATTGTGGTTTCAATGCGGCGCTTGGCATCTTCATTGGACCAAGAATTGTACCAAGGCGCATCTTTGTAAGCTGCAACCAATCCTACTGCACAAGAGGTTAAATCTGCTGGTGTGTAAGAGCGAAAATCAATTGATTCCATCATAAGGCGTTTCAACTCCAATCTATTATTTTCACTTAGTTTATCGTAAACTAGGACAAGAAGATAGTAAAAAAGGAGTGGGAGTTCATGAGTAGATATTGTTTAGAAACGCCACGTTTGGGATTTCGCCCATTGACACATGAAGATGAAGAAGACGTAGTGGCCTTGAATCAAGATCCTAAAGTCATGCATTTTTTTCCAGATGTGATGAGTGTTGCCCAATCACAGGCTTATATCGAAAAATCGATGGCACATTTCAACACGTATGGTTATTCTAACTATGCAGTTGAGCTTAAGGAAACGAACACATTTATTGGTTTCATGGGATTGCTGAAGATTGGATTTGAGCATGAATTAAAGGGTCAAGTTGAAATTGGTTGGCGCTTAAAAAAAGACTATTGGCATCAAGGGTACGCCGTAGAAGGTGCACGGGCGCTTTTGGACTATGCGAGCCAGCTTGGAATAAAAGAGGTCTATAGTTTTACCGCAGTAATCAATCTTCCTTCTGAGCAAGTGATGAAACGGATCGGCATGACGTATGTAAATGAGTTTTTACATCCGAATGTTGAGGAAACTTCAGTTCTTCGTCCACATGTGCTTTATGTAAAGAGGCTGTGACAGAAGTGGGCAGCTCCAGAAAATAAGCCAAATAATCCCGATAATAAGTTCACCTATTTCGGTAATTATTTGGCTTATTTTTTAAGGAGCTACTTCTGGAACGCCGTTTCTTTTATTCCATCTGTTGTCTGATATTTTTTGGGATCATGATGACTTCTGGTGTCAGATCTACAGGACGAAAAGTCTTGTCGATACACTGTTCCCAATAGGCTAAATGTTTTTGATCGATCCAATGTGTCGAGTCTTCAACTTCTTGACCACCTTCGCCTTGAATCGAGTACCAGTATAAGTATTCGTGTCCATCTAATACTTCACGAAAGATCGTTTCTACGTACATTTTCTCAGCTTCTAAAGTCAGTAAGGTTTCGTGCATATGTTCGTTTAAAAAGGCGAGCCATTCATCGACAAGATGAGAAGTTCCTTTTACGACACGAAAACGAGTTAATTCAACGTTGATCATTTATCTTCTCCTTTTTAATACGTATAACGTAGTTCACTCAATGCAAGGATCTCTTTAACTAATTTTTTATTTTCAGGATTTAAAGCAATACGATGTTTGAGCAAGCAATTGGAAACATCTAAATTGAAGCGACTCAAAATAAGTGGGAAAGCGTTCAAATCATTAGAAAATTCGGTCACGTAGTTTGCAAACAATTCTCTTAATGGTCGTTCGTTAGAATCATTTAGATGTTTAATGAGTTCCATTAGATGATCGCACGCAATTTCAGTACGTTCCTTTCGACCATCGTACCAATTTACAGTTTTCATATTTATCACCCCTATGCTTCAAGTTTACGCTTGATAGATCGTTTTTTCCAATAGTTTTGAAAAAAATTACAGTAAAAGTTATTCTTATAAAATTTTGACTAAAAAAACCCACTAGTTAGACTAGTGAGTAAAAAAAGCAACAAGATTAGATATCATAGTTATTGAGCTAGAACTACAGATTTAGATGATTGAAAAACGGGTTTTGTTTTTGGTGCAAGGGTAAGTACAAAGAAAACAATCGGCATATACATCATTGCCATGGATAAACGTTGATAAATTCCTGCGAAATCTAAGCCAATATATTGCGCATAACCATTTAGAAAAGCGCAAATAATCGACAGTGTACCAATAACAAAGAAGCGTCTTGCGAAAATAGGAGTTTGTTTATAGAGGACAAGTCCAATCAAAAATGGGAAGAACAGCATTCCAAAGCTACCAAGAATCGAGGCAAGCTCATGAATCAAGGCAGTATAACCTGTAGCACTATCGATACTAAACAATCCGGAAAGTAAGCATTCACCAATCGCAAAACTTGCTAGAGTGCAGCTTACAGCAAGACTCTTTAGAGAAGATGTCTTACTTTTTAAGTAGTCCATCAATCCGACTAATCCCAAAAGTAAGCATGTTCCAGAAAGGACTGAGGCGAGGCTAAACGCATAATATACCGGGCTATTGACACTACCTAATTCACTAATGACCTGGGTTAGTGAATTATACTCAGGATAAAATAATGCTAGAAGATAAGGTGTCGTAAAATCGATTAAGACAAATCCTAGCAATAAATAGCGAAAATGTTGTTTGATCATATTCATCCTCTTCTTTCTCATAACGGTTCTTGTTTTATTGTTGTTCTTAGTGTAGCCGTATGAACTTAATTGAAGCTTAAGATAGAATAAAATGAAATAAATTAAACGAATGTACGGAGATCAATACGTATTTTATAATCTGTTTTCGATTACTATTATCGCAAAAACAATAAAATTATAAAAAATAAAAATACATCATCTAGCCAGTTGCTTTTTTGTTATACTAAAAAGAGTAAAAACAAAGGAGAGTTATCCATGTTAGTATTTGATTTAGACGATACCTTATATGATCAATTGATTCCATTTCAAAAAGCGTATGAGGATCAGTTCCATATGAAAGATATCAACGTTGAGGAGTTGTATCGATTAAGCCGCAAGTATGGCGATGAAGTGTTTGTTGCTTCAGAAACAGGGAAGATGTCCATGCAAGCGATGCATCGCTATCGCATTCAAAAGGCTTTTTTCGCATTAGGACAGACGATCACGGATACACAGGCAGATCAATTCCAAGCAAATTATCGAAAGTATCAGCAACAAATCACGCTCAATCCATTCATGGAAGAGATCTTAGACTACTGTGTAAAATATCAAATCGAGATTGCATTACTCACAAATGGCGCCTCTAATTATCAACGTAATAAAATCAAACAACTACAGCTAGAAAGATGGTTTTTACCGAATCGCATCTTTGTTTCAGGAGAAGTTGGTATGATGAAACCTGATCCAGAAATTTTTTCTCATGTCGCACGTCAAGTCGATAAACTTCCTGAAGAATTGTGCTTGATTGGAGATTCTCTTGAAAATGATATTTTGGGAGCTATAAATGCAGGTTGGGATGCTGTTTGGTTGAATAAATACCATATCTCTGCTACACACCAAGTTGAACCAAAAGCTATCTGTCATACGAGTAAAGAAGTTCTAGACTGGGTGAAACATCAATCGGACATCGATGCATCTAAAGTAAATCTAGGAGAACTCGAAATATGACACTCACTATCATACCCGTGACCCAAGAAAATTGGCGGCAAGTAATCAAATTACAAGTTTCTAAAAAACAAAAACACTTTATTGAGTCAAATGCCACCTCTTTATTAGAAGCAGCTTACGACAAATCCTATAATTGGCAACCATTTGCATTAATGACCGATGAAAAAACGGTAGGATTTGCGATGATTGGTGCTTATGATCAAATGCAAAAATATATTTGGTTAGATCGTTTTATGATCGATCAACACTTTCAAAGTAAGGGATATGGACGGTATTTTTAGAAAAATTATTAGCGTTTATAAAACTTACGTGGAGCGTAGAGATGGTCGTATTGAGTACTCATCAACAAAATAAGGCAGCTATTTCGTTTTATGAGCAAAATGGATTTGTCAATACGACTCGTTTAGATGAAGAAAATGGGGAACTGATGATGACATATACGTATGCGGAAATAAAAAATTGAAATAGGATTCATCAAAAAAAGTTTTTTAAAAGTTAGGAGAAACCAAATGAGCTATACTATCGGACAATTTGCCCAACTTGTTTCACTATCGATTGATACGTTACGTTTTTATGAAAAAGAAGGGTTGATCATTCCAAAACGAGATTATAAAAATCACCGCGTATTTAATGAACAAGATGTTACTTGGATTAATTTTATCAAACGTTTGAAACAAACAGGTATGCGTTTAACAGATATTAAAGAATATGCTCATTTACGTTATCAAGGAGATGAAACGATTGCCCAGCGCTTACAATTGTTGTATCAGCAGACCGACTATTTAAATGCGCAGCAAGCTGAACTGACGCAACATCTTAATTTTTTGCATACAAAAATAGCAATTTATCAAAATATGCTTCATGAACAAACCATAAAAAAATAAATAAAAAAATGTACTTGACCTAGAGTACACTCCAGGTCTTATCCTTTAGTTATTCACTAAAAGGAGATGTAAGAAGATGACAAAAAAATATACAGTCATTACTGGAGCAAGTACTGGAATTGGTCGTGCGACTGCGAAAGCTTTTGCTGCCAGACAAAAAAATTTGATTTTAGTTGCGCGTCGTGAAGAAGCTTTGATGCTCGTAAAAGAAGAGTTGTTAGCAGAATACCCAAGTCTCGATATTATTGTAAAATCTATAGATTTAAGTGTCCCAGATGAATGCATAAAGTTTTTTAAAAGTCTTGAACAATTTGAACTCGAAACATGGATCAATAATGCAGGTTTTGGACATTACAGCACATTTCGTGATCAAAATGTACTTCGCACGCAAGAGATGATTCGCTTAAATGTAGAAGCTGTTACGATTTTATCGTTGTTATTTGTCCAAAAATATCAAGATGTTTCAGGTACACAGTTGATTAACGTGTCTTCAGCAGGTGGATATACGATTGTACCTACTGCCATTACGTATTGCGGCACAAAATTTTTTGTTAGTGCATTTACTGAAGGATTAGCCCATGAATTAAAAGCTGCGAATGCTCCGATGCAAGCAAAAGTATTGGCACCAGCGGCAACGAAAACAGAATTTGGTAAAGTAGCCAATAATGATGCAACGTATGATTATGATCAAGCCTTTGGGATGTATCATACGAGTGAAGAAATGGCTGAATTTTTATTGGCTTTATATGATAGTGAAGAAACGGTAGGTTATGTCAGCCGTGAGCATTTTCGATTTGAATTAACGCAACCTCAATTTGCCTATGCAAATCAAGCTGGTGTCAATCAAAAAAACAAGTAGAGCAAGTCTTTTGACGGAAAAAATGTCGATAAATATACTATAGGTATAGCTAGTGAACAAACAGACTATTTAGTAGTCTAATGATTGTAAACTTATGATGACTAGCGCTTTGTGCAACTGCCCTTGCACAACAAGATCCCCCTTGAATGTAGACTTGGGGGATCTTTTTTAGTATTTTCTAGTA
>NZ_CAJYIS010000077.1 GCF_913775425.1 uncultured Enterococcus sp. | reverse complement strand
GCACGGTAAAGTTTTGTGCCTTTATCAGATTCAGAATACCAACCGATACCTTCTGCTTTCCAACCTGCTTTGACTAAAGAATCTTTTTCTTTTTGGCTCAATGTGTAATGGTGATCACCGGCATTTTTATTGTATAAACGATAGACAGGTGAACCCGATGCTGGTGCGTACCAACCCGTACCTTCGTCTTTCCAACCTGCATCGATTAATCCTTTTTGCTCTTTTGCGTCTTTTGTATAAAAATGTTCCCCGCTATTTGGATTATACAAACGATACATTGAATACCCTTTTACTTCATCTGCAGAAATGCTTGCTGCGCCAAATAAAATAGCAGATGCTAAAAAAGTCATCCCTAACTTTTTCCCCATGTTTTTCATCTTTGTAACTCCCTTATTACTTATTTTTTGTTTCAAAATATTATACCATTTATTTTATAACTTGTTGTTATTTATATAAAAAAATGCCAAAGAAATTAGCTTCTCACTAAATTCTTGGGCATTTGTAAATACTGATTTACTGTTTAGTTTTCATTCACAATGATTGTTCTTGTTAATGTTTTTCGATGACCAAATTCATCCACAGCTGTATACGTCAATTCATACCAACCATGATTTGTTGTATCGGCTGTTCCGCTTACAGTATACTCTAACACTTTTCCTGAGCCTGATTTTGCAGTCACACCCGCACGTGGATCAAATGATTTTACGGTATTTTGTACAAAACTTACATCCTCAGCACCATAAAATGTTGGATCACCATACTCAAATACTGAAATTTTTCTATCTTCTGAGCTTGTCGTACCAAATTCGTCTGTCGCCGTATACGTAACTTTATAAGAGCCTGGCCATTGTGCATTTACAGTTCCGATTGCGGTTACTTTCAATGGTTTTCCATTTCCATCGACAGCACTGATTCCATCAAGTACATCAAACTTAGTCAGACTTTGTGAAATAAAAGTAATCCAATCATTTTTGCTGCTTATTCTCGGACTATCGATTTCTTCAACTGTAACAGTTAAATATTCAACGGTCTCTTGCCCCAACCGATCTTTCGCATGATACTCTATTTGATATCGACCTGGAGTTTCTGTATCGACTGTTCCGGTAACCGTTACTTCAATTACATTTCCTAGAAAATCTTTAGCTGTAATCCCTTTTAATGCATCATATTTCGCTTTTTGTTTTTTGATAGTTACTCCAGTAAAATAATCTGGCACTCCACTGATCACCGGTTCTTTCGTTGCGACACCATTCCACGCCACACCTTCATCTTTCCAACCAGCATTCACCAAAGTCGTTTGTTCTTCTTGACTTGTTGTATAGTTGTGGCTTCCAGCTCTCGCATTTGGGTTATAGGCACGGTATAGAGGCTTAGTATTTGTATCTGCTGAATACCAGCCGATTCCTTAATACTTCCAACCGATTTTGACCAATGAATCCTTTTCTCCACGACTCATCGTATAGTGATGATCGCCAGAATTTTTGTTGTAAACACGATATACCGGTGTCCCTGCGTCTGGCGCAAACCAACCCGTACCTTCGTCTTTCCAACCTAATTTCAATAAATTCGCTTTTTCTTGAGCATTTTTTGTGTAAAAATGTTCTCCGCTATTTTTGTTATAGACACGGTACATCGCAGCACCCTTTTGTTGATCTGCGTGAACGACCGTCGTCACCATAAAAAAGCCACTAGCTAAAAGTAGTGTTCCCAAAATTTTATATTGTTTCAAAAGACTTCCCCATTTCACTATTCATTTTTTGCGAATAAAATGTTTGGTAAAGCATATATTGGTTGTATGTTTTTGATAATTGAATTTAGATGATGAATGTAGAAGAAAAATAAGATGATTCTTGTGGTGCTATAGATGTAAATAGTGTGGATACTGTGTACCGAAACCACCGATTTCCCCAAAAAATCAGCGGTGATCAGCTAGCTTTTCTGACTTGTTCCCAAACCAACGTCCCCCTTTTCTTAAACTAAACATTTTACTCTAGTTTATTATATCACTACTCCTATTTTTTTATATAAAATTCCACAAAAAAAGCTACAAAAGGAATGCTTTCCTCTTGTAGCTTTTGCTGAAATCAATCCAATAAAGGTGTTTCGCTCACGACTTCGTATTGTCCAGTAGCTACATCTTGCTTTTCTAATTGTCCACTAGCATTGATCTTGAAAAATCCAAGCGACGATGTGTTCGTAACGCCAATCGAACGCGGATTGATGATCAATTGACCGTCTGAAAATGACATCTCTATCGTCGTACGATTCATGATCATGTCGGGCTTCATATGTTCCACTTGAATCAAGTAATTACGAATCCATTCTTTGACTTGTTCTTGCGTAAGATTTTTTCCATCAACTGTATTCTTTTCATTACTTGTTTGTTCGTTCGAATCTGCTAGATGAGTTTGAGCAAGTTGGATGATTTCTCTGATTTGGTCCAATGACCGGCCATATGCATCAGTAAGCTCTTTTTTCGTGTATTCTTGTTCCTTTAATAACTCATTACCATTGAATTGACGGGCATAAACCTGGTCATTTGAGATTGTTACTTCACTGGCTACATCACCATTACGCAGTTGTTGCTCAGATTGAACTAAGACCATACTGTTTAAATTATCTTGATGGGCCATTATGAAATTTGGATTAGTCAATATTTCCTGTATGATTTGTTCTAATGTCAATTCTGGATGTTGCGCTTGATAGTTATCCAGATATGCTGCAACGGCTAATTCATCATTCAGCAAAGTAATCGTTTCATCGAGTGAACTAGTAGTCGTACTACTAGAATCTAAAACCGTTGGAGCGACTGGTGTTTGTTTGATTTTATGTGTTTTACGAGTATGACTTGTTGAACTCGTTGTTTGCTGCAGTTCTTCTGTCTGCGTCTTTTGTGTACAAGCAGCAAGACTACCTCCTAAAAGTACTATCCCCAATAGCACTAACCCTTGCTTCTTTTTCATATCATCACGTCCTAATTCATTTTTTCTCCTGTTTTATTATACCTTTACCGTGTCCAAAAAATAAAGAAATTTAAGATAAGATTACCGAAAACAAATAAAAAAAGACAAGAGCTATACACCTTATCCTAGGATTTTTTCAAATATTCAATAGCTCTCTTTGCACCAATTGATTTCATCAAGTATGCAAATCGTCAATAATCCTTCCACACCATTCTCAGCAGTAGCTGTCATTGTTATGCTGCCTCAACTTATTAAATGAACCATTCATTTTCATTTACTATCAAAACTTCCGAACTTAAACTTGTCCACGCTAATGTTTTTTCTAAATAGTACTAGGATTGATAATATTTTATAATTTGTTACTTTCAAATGACATGCATCATTTATTCTTGAAAGATTTTATTCTATTATTAGGTATTCATATTATGAATACCTAATATTTTATACTAGTAATGTAATTAAAATAAAACAAGAACGGAAGTATTATTATGAAAAAAATCATATTGACGAGCTTTTTACTTATCTCTACTTTAGCCTTAGTAGCCTGCTCATCACAAACAAATTCGAACCAAAAATCAACTAGTTCTTCAACGCAAGAAATAAGCAGTATGGAAAGTACAGAAAATAGTCTTATTAAAGAATCTAATTCTATAGATAAAACAACTTCTTCAACAATTGATACTGAAAAATTAACAGTAGACAATAACGTCAATTCAGATATGGATTATGACAGTGATACTAAAACATTTACGACACCAATCTCTAAAATCCAATTGATTTCAGAAGAATTTAATTATCGCCATCGCGGATCAGCATCCGAACCGATATTTGTGATTCAATATACAGTAACGAATACTTCAGATGAAATATTCAATGAAGCTTTAAAGGGAGCACATACTTATTTAGATGTTACCTATGAGCGAGAAAATAAAGAATTTAGTGAATTATCACAACGAGTATTGTCTGATAAATCCGACCCTAGTTATGAAACGTATTTAAATAGAGATAAGCGACTAGAACAGTCAGAGTCGCTTAATTTAGCAAATGCTTATTCCATACCAAAAAATGTGAAAAAGATTTACATTGAATTCTTTGATTCTAAACATAAAACTGTAAAAAGATTACAAGTCGATGTTCCCGAGAACGTCCAAACAGAAGTCAATAACTATATCCCTTAAATTGAACACCATTACTCTACAGCTCTACAAAAAAATCTATCAACTTCCTATGTTCAAAAAACTTGCGAGAATCTAACATTCCACAAGTTTTTTGAATTATTTCTCGTTATTATGTAAAGTAAGTTTAATTTTGATTGCATTTGAAGAATAGATATTCTCGTATAAAACTATCAACTAGTTACATTCTTCATTTAGACCATAAAAAAAGTAAATCATCAGATAGGGCATAGGTTTCCTATCCAATCATTTACTTCTGTCATTAGTATATACTATCCGGTAGTCATATTATGACTGTTTCACCCATAATAGTAATAATTATCGGTATTTTTTTTCACATTATTGTAAACTACGCCAATAACATTCGCTTTCGCCATTTTCAATAATTTGACCGATTGTAAAAAATCTTGCTTTTTCGTTTGGTTTTGTTTCGCTACTAGAACAGTAGCATCTGCTTTGGCTGCAATAATCTGCGCATCAGTGATGATCGATACAGGGGGTAGATCGTAGATAACGAAGTCAAATTCTTCTTTGAATTCATGCATGAGATCAGTCATTCGTTGCGAACCTAGCATCTCACTTGGATTTGGTGGTTTTGGACCACTGGTTAAAATCGATAAATTGTCGATACCACTATCATGGATAAAATCACTGATTTTTTCGGTACCTTTGCCGACTAAGTTCGTTAAGCCGTCGTGATTCCATTGTTTAAACGTCAAGGCAACAGTCGGTCGTCTTAAATCGCAATCTACGAGCAACGTTTTTTTGCCGCTGTCAGCAAACACGACAGCTAGATTAGCCGCGATAGTCGATTTCCCTTCTCCAGCTGAAGCCGACGTCACGACTACTGATTTGATTGGTTGATCGATTGCACTAAATTGGATATTGGAACGGATGATGCGGCATTGTTCTGCAAGGATAGAATTTTTGTCGATATATGCCATTAAAGATACACCCGCTACTGGATTTATTTTCTTTGCCATATGAACCTGTTCCTTTCACGCACTGTCGATTACTCGATTCAGTGGTTGATTCGCTTACATTTACTATATTTATCTTAACATACTTGTTTGTGATAGGCGATTTTAATGGTGAAAAGAAGAATGAGAATTCATCTTGGCATTGAAATACCGAGTTTCCTTCCCATTTAATGAAAAAAAGCGGCCGCAAATCGCGGCCACTCTTCTATCCATAATAATAATAGCTATCACTGTTTTTCTTCATACCATTATAAACCACACCAATGACATTCGCTTTCGCCATTTTTAAAGAATTGACTGCTTTTAAAAACTCGCTTTTTTTCGTTTGTTGTTGACGACTAACGAGTATCGTGCCATTTGTTCTGGCAGCGACGATTTGTGCATCGGTGATATTTGAAATCGGCGGTAGATCATAGATCACTAGATCAAATTCTGCCTCTAGTCGTTCCATCACTTCTAGCATCCGATTGGAATTGAGCATCTCACTAGGATTCGGCGGTTTCGGGCCAGCAGTTAAAATGCTTAGCTCCGGGATGTTACTATCACGTATCACGTCATGGATACTTCCATTCATATCTGTAAGTAGCGTAGATAAGCCAATGTGGTTACTTTGTTTAAACGTTAGGGCGACAGTGGGCCGTCTTAAGTCACCATCGACTAAGAGTGTCCGTTTCCCACTATCGGCAAATAAGATAGCAAGATTTGCTGCAACTGTCGATTTCCCTTCACTCATACTTGAAGATGTGATCGCTAACGATTTGATAGCTTGATCGACTGCACTAAACTGGATGTTCGACCGAATGATACGGCACTCTTCAGCTAAAGTCGAATTTTTATTGATCATCGAAACTAAGGAAACTCCTTGAACTGGTTGTCTTTTTTTATTCATTTATTTTCCACACTTCCCCAATTATACTCGTGGTTCTGATCGTTTCATAAACTCGTCAAGTGGATCTTTGTTCCCTTTAAGCTCAAAGACAACTGCTTTTCCATTGATGATTTCTTTTTTGCTGACTTCGCTGATCACCCCTAAAATCGGCAATTCTGCTTCTTCTAAAATAAAGCGTTCATCTTTGATCGTTTTATCGAGTAAAGCTAATAGTAGCGAACAAGCTACACCCAGCACTGTTCCTAATACGAAACCGATTGCCAAATTTAAATTATTTTTTGGATAGATCGAATTGGTTGGAATCTCTGCTTCTGATGTGATTGTTACTTTATTGACATCGATCGCTTTTAAAACGCTCTTTTGAAAAATCTCAGCGGTAACGTTAGCTACATCTGCTGCCTGAGTCGGATTGATCGATGTTGCTTGGATCTGGAAGACTTGTGAATTTTGCGACTGTGAGACTTGGATCATGCTACGCAATTGATCCACACTAATATCGTATTGATAACGACTCGCTAGATTTTCTTGGACACGTGATAAGATCATTTTCCCCTTGATCATATCTTTGTAGGTGTTGATCATCATGATATTCGCACTAACATCTGACTGAAGATTACTCCCTGTATTGCCATCATTCTTTGTTTGTACGATCAATTCTGCAGCGGCTTGGTAACGTGGAGTCAAGACAAAAAATGTCACCCCGCCAGCGATACCCGTACCTAATAAAGCGAATACAATAATCAGTAATAAACGCTTTTTTAAAATAGTAAATAATTCGAAAATATTAATCGTTTCTTCCATAATACCCTCCAAAACCGCAATCAGCGGCTCACTTTTCTTCGAAGTAATTCACTAACTAGCATTGCAAAAACCCCTAACACGACACACCCAATGCCTAAATGAATCACTAGTAAAACAGCATTTTTAAGATAAATCGTAATGAACCCATATAGTGCTTTTGATTGGATCGCTAAATGATCGATCTGATTGCTCTTATACAATATCGTAGGCAACACGATCAACATCAATCCAGCTCCTGCAAAGGTATAGGCAAGATAGCGTAATCGACGATGTAGATAGCGGCCACTGACAAGTACTAGACCGATCAATAATAATAATGAAAAAATCCCACTTAAGATAATGATCATCACAAATTGTTTATTATAGCTGATCAACTGCTTAGCAAATGTACGAAACGTTGGAATGGCAACGTAACGCTCAAATACGTTTAAACTTTCGTCCGTAAAATGTTGGATATTTGTTTGCGTTTCTTTATCGGTAATATCTAATTTCTTCTCTTTGGCATACGTCGCGATCGCCTGATTCAGATTATTTCGAATCACATCGGTTCCAACTAAACGATACGGTACATCTGTATAGATCGCGCGAATAAACGAATCGACGTTTTGTTGGACCAGATCTTCTTTGACTGTATCTTTAACGACTTCAGGTGGGATATTACTTGCACGCGCATTGTCTTGGATGTATTCATTGATATCCTTAGTGATCGCTGTAACATAGCCTGAAGTCTTCGATTGTTTGATCATATATTCTTGATTAAAGATCGTCGCTCGTAAACTCACCAACAACAACGTGCTGACGATTGCAAGCGTCGCGATAAAAGCCAAGATGATCCTTGGCGCATTTTGTTTCCATTTTTCACGTGACATGTACTTTCCCCCATTATCTGACACCCAATTGATTTTGCTAGTTCGTCGATGAAGCAATCATCTTTGCAGTTACAAAAATACGATCTTGCGTCATCCCAATACTATAAATCGGATAGCAGGTATAGAGGATCAGTTGCTTCCGTTCTTTTTGATTCAATTGATCTAAAATAGCTGGATCCTGATAATTTTTGATTTCGCGTTTTTCTACTTCATATGTAAATGTTCCATAAGTCGTATCCAAAGTGATCTTCGTTCCAGGTTCCCCTACTAGCATATGATTAAACGTTGTATTATTATGTGCACCAATCAATGTCGTTCCGACTTCTCCAGGATAGACCGATCCCATATATTGACCGGCTCCTAAGCGTAAAATCTCACGGCTGTCACCATAGTAAAGTGGCTCTTCTACACCTAGATCTGGAATCGAAACTGTCCCATAAAGCTCCCCACTTTTCGGATATTGACTGACTTTTTTTGTGGTTGTTGTCTTTTGTTTCTCTGTACTACTAGATGAAGTCGTTTGATTTGTCTGAGTATTGGTAGTCGTCGCGGCAACTTGTGTCTCAAATTTTGGTGGTTCACTTAGCATGAATAGTTCGACAGACGAACTTACAAGCTGAATGACGGGTTGACCGATTACATATAGTAACGAATACCCGATAACCAAAAAAAGAATAGGCGCAACGATCATTGCTCCTATCCGCTTCCACCATTTACGAGAATTATGCAAGTTGTGCTTTCCTCCCAATGACGAACGCCCCGATTGCGGTAAGAATTAATCCTACTAACACAATTAGACTATATCCATATGTCGCTCCTGTATTCTTAACAGGACTTCCTGTTGCAAATGCCGTATTGCCTTGTTTCGTCGTGATCGAATAACTATCGACACCATCCAAACTGATCGTTAAGCCTAAAACATTTGCTGCGCTAGTGATCAGTCCTCTGATTTGATTTTTGATATCTGCAGGTAATGCTTTAATCAAATCCGATAAACTATTGATATTACTGACATCGATCGTTTGCGCGGCAATCAAGGCTTTTGCTTGATTGATCGAGTCTACTGTTTGATTGACTTCTGATGTCGTCAAATCATTTTGTTTCAAGTGGTTCTCAGCTTGTGTCACATCTTTTTGATCAAGATAAAACGTTTTGCCCCCGACTGAAATCCCCGTATTCAACGCATCTAAAATCCGCTGCTCATCGGCCGAGATCCCCGTATCTGCTGAGACACTCAAACCGCTTACAAAGAAAAATGCACAAAGCAACACAAAACTTAGTACTCCTTTTCTCATAAAAAAACTTCCTTTCAATCCCCGATTCTACAACTACACACTAGCTCAT
Source organism: uncultured Enterococcus sp. (assembly GCF_913775425.1). Taxonomy (GTDB): domain Bacteria; phylum Bacillota; class Bacilli; order Lactobacillales; family Enterococcaceae; genus Enterococcus_G. Next base: position 456 of record NZ_CAJYIS010000077.1, on the reverse strand, counting down.
AGTAGTTAAATTATATGTCAATTATTAGAGAAAAGCAAAGAAAATTTTAATGAAAATTTATAGTTTTGTGTAAAAAAATAAGTAAAACGGAGATAAGTCCGTTTTACTTATTTAGTCTTTCCCAAATAGATCGCGTGTATAGACTTTTTCCGCACTATCTTTGATGTCATCTTCTAAACGGTTTGACACAATCACATCAGACATTAATTTAAATTCATTCAAGTCTTTTACAACACGTGAATTAAAGAAAGTCTCTTCGTCTAAAGTCGGTTCAAATACCACAACTTCGATTCCCTTAGCTTTCAAACGCTTCATGATTCCTTGAATCGATGAGTAACGGAAATTATCTGAATTAGCCTTCATCGTTAAGCGATAGATTCCGACCACTTTAGGACTTTTGGCTAAGATCTGTTCAGCGATAAAGTCTTTACGAGTCGTGTTCGCATCTACGATTGC
>NZ_CAJYIS010000076.1 GCF_913775425.1 uncultured Enterococcus sp. | reverse complement strand
ATCATGGATCTAGAAATCCCTACTGGTCAACCTTTAGTTTATGAATTAAACGATGACTTATCAGTAGCGAAAAAATACTACTTATAATAAAAAAACCTTCCTGAAATCAGGAAGGTTTTCTTTTTTTAATTTAGATGAAGCTTGAAGGTGTCATACATGCTTCATAGATTGCAACAACATCTTCTTTTTGCAATGGTTGGAAACCAATCGTATCGATTTTGCTGTGTGCAACAGCTTGAGCAGCCATTTCTTCAAAAGCAGAATCATCTTCGATTCCGACTTCTGGTAATGTCATTGGGATACCACATGCTACAAAGTAATCGTATAATTTTTGGATTCCCATGCGTGCTGCCATTTCTGGAACACTTTCTTGAACGTGGAAAACTTCACGCGCAAAACGAGCTAATTTATCCACTGTTTCATCGTTTAACACATGTTCCATCCAACGTGGAGTTAAGATCGCAAGTCCAATACCATGTGTGATATCGTAAAAAGCACTTAATTCATGTTCCATTGGGTGAGTTGACCAAGTACCGGCTTTACCGCTACCTGTCAGACCGTTTAATGCTAAACTACTTGCCCACATCAAGTTCGCACGTGCATCGTAGTTTTCTGGATCTTTTAACGCGATCGGTGCATTTTGGATCACTGTACGCATCAAGCCTTCAGCTACGCCGTCTTGTACATCCGTACCTGGTGTTAAGTCAAAATAGTTTTCCATCAAATGACTAAAGATATCTGCGGAACCCGCTGCTGTTTGGTATTCACTTACGGTAAATGTCAATGTAGGATCTAAGAATGAAGCTTTTGGTAAGAAGCTTGGTCCACCAAAACCTAATTTTTGTTTTGTTTTTAAGTTTGTGATTACAGAACCACGGTTCATTTCACTACCTGTAGCCGCTAATGTTAAAATCGTTACTAATGGTACTGCATCGCCCATATAGCCACGTTTTTCAACCATTTCCCAAAGGTCGCCTTCATAAAATGCGCCTCCAGCGATTGCTTTACTACAGTCGATAACCGAACCACCACCGACAGCTAAGATCACATCGATCGCTTCGGCTTTACAGATTTCTGCCCCTTGTTCTACTGTTTCAATACGTGGATTTGGATCAACACCAGAAACTTCAAAGACTTCGTTGCCGTTTTCTTTCATTAGGTCCATGATTTTACCATATAGGCCACTACGCTTGATGCTACCTCCGCCATATACTAATAAAACGCGTTTTCCAAATTGATTTAAAACTTCTGGTAGTTCGCCTAGACGATCTTTCCCAAAACGAATATCTGTGCTTACATTAAATGTAAAATTTTCCATCTATGTTCATCCTCTCTATCTAATACATGGTATACAATACTAAAAAATAAGCAGGTATACCACTAATTTGGCTTGTATACCTGCTTTTTTCTTATATGATTCTTATGCGATTGCAGTTTCTAAACCAATTTTGATCATATCATTAAACGTTGTTTGGCGTTCTGCAGCACTTGTTTCTTCACCTGTCACAATATGGTCACTCACAGTACAGATCGCTAATGTCTGCACACCAAATTTAGCTCCTAGATAGTAAAGGATTGCCGCTTCCATTTCAACACCCATCACGTTGTAATCGGCTAGACGCAAAGTAGACGTCATACCATCTTTATAAAACGTATCTTCGGATAGGATATTTCCTACGTGTGTCGTTACGCCGTGTTCTGTTGCTAATTCATATGCTGTTCTCAACAATTGGAAATCCGCGATCGGTGCAAAATGAAATTCACCAAAATGTTTTTGGACCATCGATGAACTTGTCACAGCACCTTGAGCGATGATCAAATCACGCACATGAACATCTTCTGAGATCGCACCACATGTTCCGACACGGATCAGTTTTTTCACGCCGTAAGATTGGATCAATTCTTGCATGTAAATACCCGCTGAAGGCATCCCCATTCCTGTTCCTTGCACAGAGATCCGTTCTCCTTTATACGTTCCAGTAAAACCTAGCATTCCACGAACATTATTGTAGCAAACCACGTCTTCTAAAAACGTTTCTGCAATATATTTCGCGCGTAAAGGATCTCCTGGTAGTAAAATTTTGTCTGCGATTTCGCCTTCTTTAGCTTCAATGTGTACACTCATGTTTTTATCCCTTTCTATAACGCAGCTAGCGTATCTTTGATCAATGATTTGAATTCTTGTTTGACACGTTCTGTGGTCTCCACAACTTCTTCGTGATTTAATTCTTTTTGCATACCAGCAGCTAAGTTCGTGATACAAGATACACCCAAGACACGTAACCCACTGTGTACGGCTACGATCACTTCAGGAACCGTCGACATCCCGACAGCATCGGCACCGATCGTACGGGCAAAACGAATTTCAGCTGGCGTTTCATAAGTTGGGCCAGTGAATCCCATGTAGACTCCTTCTTTTAGATGTAAGCCACTTTTCTCACCGATTTCTTTAGCTACTTTACGGTATTCATGATCAAAAGCTTGACTCATATCTGGGAAACGAGGGCCCATTTCATCGATATTTTTCCCGATTAATGGATTGGTTCCCATGAAATTGATTTGATCTGTGATCAACATCAAATCTCCTGGAGTAAAACTTTCATTTACTCCACCACAAGCGTTTGTTACGATCAATGAATGTGCGTGTAATGCAGCCATCACACGTACGGGATACGTCACAACGTCCATTGAATGGCCTTCGTAAAAATGGAAACGTCCTTGCATCGCCAAGACTTTTTTACCAGCTAATTCACCGTAGACTAATTGCCCAGCGTGTCCCACAACTGTTGAAACTGGAAAATGTGGAATATCACCATAAGGAATCACGATCGCATCGGTGATCTCATCAGCCAACTCACCTAGTCCTGAACCTAAAATCAAACCAAAATCGATTTCTTTAACTCCTGCTTCTTTGATAAAAGTCGTGGTTTCTGTTAAACGTTCGTTAAATGTTGTCATCTCTACACTCCTATTTTAAATGATTTAAGAAACTTTCACCGTTTTCTGTTGCCGGAACATCAAAGTTTTCGGCAATCGTTGCAGAAATATCGGCATAATGGCCTTGAGGTAATTTACCTTGACCTTCCATTTTTTTGCTAAATACAAGTAGTGGCACATATTCTCTTGTATGATCCGTTCCAGGGAACGTTGGATCATTTCCGTGATCGGCGGTGATCATCAATAGATCGTCTTCTTCCATCGCATCTATGATCTCTGGGATTCTAGCATCAAAATCTTCGATAGCTTTGGCATATCCAACTACATCGCGGCGATGACCAAACAAGGCATCAAAGTCGACTAAATTTGTAAAACTCAACCCTTCAAAGTCTTTATCCATCACTTTAAGCAATTGATCGACACCGTCCATATTGCTCTTCGTACGAACATATTCCGTAATTCCTTGTCCGTTAAAGATATCGTTGATTTTTCCGACTGCGATTACATCTTTACCATTGTCTTTTAATGAATCCAAGACTGTATGACCAAATGGATCAAGTGCATAATCATGACGATTAGCTGTACGCGTAAAGTTACCTGGTTCTCCCACATAAGGACGTGCGATGATGCGCCCGATCATATAGGGATCATCTTTTGTGATCTCGCGGACATACTCACAAATACGATACAACTCTTCTAATGGAATAATGTCTTCATGTGCTGCAATTTGCAAGACTGGATCGGCTGAGGTATAGACGATCAGATCGCCAGTTTCCATTTGTCCTGGACCATAATCATCAATGACTTTCGTTCCAGAGTAAGGCAAGTTACAGACGACTTTACGACCTGAGAATTCTTCAATTTTTTGTAATAACTCTTCTGGAAATCCATCTGGAAAAACGCGGAAAGGCGTTTTAATATTTAATCCCATAATTTCCCAGTGGCCAGTCATTGTATCTTTTCCGACTGAGATTTCTTCTAGTTTCGTTGCATACCCTTTATGCTCTTTAACGTCTGTTACACCTGTCAATGGTTTGATCGTCCCTAAACCTAATTGTTCAAGATGAGGAATGGTTAAACCCGCTTCTTTAGCGATATGACCCAACGTATCTGAACCGACATCGTTGAATTTATCTGCATCCGGCGCTTCACCAATACCCACTGAATCCATGACGATCAAATGTACACGTTTAAACATATTATCCCTACTTTCTTTTAATGGTGATACTTTATAATATAAAAAGGGTAAGACAAAGTTGACTGCGCTCCTTCCTCTCACCCCTTTTAGATACCTTATTTAGATTTAATATAGTTGCGACCATTTGCTTTTGGTCCTGAAGCTTTTCCTAAGAAAATAACTAGGACGATAATCGTTAAAACATATGGCGTGATTTGTAAATACACATCTGGAATCGAATTGATGACTGGAATGTTGCGTCCAGCGATACTCAAGTTTTGTGCGAAACCAAAGAAGATCGCAGCTCCCATTGCACCAAGTGGATTCCATTTACCAAAGATCAAGGCAGCTAACGAAATGAAACCTTGTCCTGAGATCGTCGTTACCGCAAAACGTCCTGAGATCGATTGAGCGAACAATGCTCCACCCATACCACCTAAAAATCCTGATAGCAATACACCTGAGTAACGCATCGCATATACGTTAATCCCTAAAGTGTCTGCCGCTTGTGGATGTTCACCCACAGAACGCAAGCGTAATCCAAATTTTGTTTTAAAGATGATAAACCAACCCAATACTGCTACTAAAATTGCAAAGTATGCAGGTAACGTCGTATTGGTGAAAAAGATTTTTCCGATTACTGGAATATCACTTAACACTGGGAACGTATAATATCCAAAGATTTGTGTAATATTATCCGTTTGCCCCTTACTATAGATTACTTTAACTAAAAAGACTGCTAAAGCTGGAGCCATCAAGTTCAATACAGTACCACTAATGATATGATCAGCACGGAAATTGACGGTCGCTACCGCATGTAACACTGAGAAAATCATTCCGACAAGTCCACCGCATAACATGGCTAACCACGGTGTCCAGCTACCAAATTGATCCGCAAACGTTAAGTTAAAGACAATTGAGCTAAACGCACCCATTACCATAATTCCTTCAAGACCTACGTTTACGATCCCGCTACGCTCTGAAAAGATTCCGCCCAATGCTGTTAAGATCAGCGGTGCGGCATAAATCAATGTCTGGGTTACAATTGATGCAATCTCATTGATACTCATCAGATCGTACCCCCTTCCTGTGATTCATCGTCTGGTTTGGTTTCAATTTCATTTACAACAACCACTTCTTTTTTACCTTGGAAGAATTTTGCTAAAACAAAACGGATGACATAGCTAATTCCGATAAAGAAGATAATGATCGCAATATCCACATCGACTAATTCTGATGGAATACCTGCAAACTGCATTCCTTGTCCACCAAGTTTTAAGATACTAAATAAAATAGCAGCTAAGAAAATCCCGATCGAACTACCGCCACCTAATAACGATACGGCCATTCCATCAAATCCGATACTTAATGATGATCCTTGAACAAAGAAGTTGTTGAATGTTCCAAGACCTTGAACCACTCCACCAAATCCTGCAAGTGCTCCTGAGATCACCATCGAAATAATGATCGTACGTTTACTGCTCATTCCTGCATATTCTGAAGCAAATGGATTCAACCCTACTGAACGGATTTCAAATCCTAATGTCGTTTTCTTCATTAAGAACCAAATCAATACTAAAAATAGGATAGCAAAGAAGATTCCTAAGTTTAGACGTGAACCATTGGTTAAATTAGATAAAAAACTTGTTTGCAAAGAGGCACTACTTGAAATCGTCTTTGTTACCCCTTTAGTTGAAATAATATCTGGACTCATCACGTTGTTTACGATATGTGTACTAACGTATAATAAAATATAGTTCATCATAATGGTTACGATTACTTCACTCGTGCCAAAGAATGCACGTAAAATTCCTGGAATCGCTGCAGCAATTGCTCCTGCTACCACCCCTGCGATTACCGCTGCTGGTAATACCACGATCGCTGGTGCTTCTGGCATCGATAACGCTATCCAAATACTAGCAACCCATCCACAAAGTGCTTGGCCTGAAAGCCCGATATTGAAAAATCCAGCCGAATTGGCGACTGCAAACCCAAGACCTGTAAAAATCAACGGCGCTGCGGTTACAAATACTTCTCCGATATTTCTGGCATTGATCCCACCAGACTGCATATCTACAAATACAGTTCGAAACATTGTTTGGTATCCAGTCACTGGATTATACCCAAAGATCAACATGATCAAGCCACCTAGAAGGAATCCCAAGATAACCGCAATGATCGGAACCGACAGATTTCTAATTTTTTCTGCTCGATTATTCAACAGTCTCACCTACCTCAGCTAGCTCTTTTCTGGCTTCTTCTAATGAATATCCTGCCATCAACAACCCTAATTCTTTTTCTGATGTTTCTTTTGGATCAACGATACCCACGATTTTACCAGCGTGGATCACGGCGATTCGATCAGAAACATTTAAAATCTCTTCTAGTTCAAAACTAACAAGTAAAACAGCTTTCATCTTATCGCGTTGCTCGATTAAACGTTTATGGATAAACTCGATTGCCCCTACGTCTAATCCACGTGTCGGATTGGCTACGATCAATAGATCAGGATTACGATCTACCTCACGTGCGATAATGGCTTTTTGTTGGTTCCCACCAGATAGTGCACTTGCTGGAACAAGTTCACTTACTGTTCGCACGTCGAATTCTTGGATCAAATCACGCGCGTGTTCGTTGATCTCACCATAATTTAGCACGCCCATTTTACTATAAGGTTCTTGATAGTAAGTTTGGATCCCGATATTTTCGGCTAAAGACATCTCTAAAACCAAGCCATATTTGTGGCGGTCCTCAGGGACGTTACCGACACCAGCTTCTGTGATTTTACGCGGAGACAAATTAGTAAGCGATTCTCCATTTAATTTGATCTCGCCACTTTCGACTTTGCGTAATCCAGTCAAGGCTTGAAGTAATTCAGATTGACCGTTACCATCGATTCCGGCGATCCCTAATACTTCTCCTGCACGAACTTCTAAACTTAAGTCTTTGACTGCTTCTAGTCCACGATTTTCTTTAACGACAAGATTTTCGACACTCAAAACAACTTCTTGTGGTCTTGCTTCTTTTTTCGCTGTTTTAAACGATACCGCACGTCCAACCATCATATCTGCTAGTTGTTGTGAGGTTACGTCTTTTACATCAACAGTTCCGATACTCTTACCACGACGGATAACTGAACAACGATCAGCCACTGCTTTGATCTCGTCTAATTTATGCGTAATGATAATAATCGATTTGCCTTCTTTAACTAATTCTTTCATGATCGCAATCAATTCTTCGATTTCTTGTGGTGTTAATACAGCAGTTGGTTCATCAAAGATCAACACATCGGCACCACGATACAATGTTTTTAAAATCTCAACCCGTTGTTGCATTCCGACTGAAATATCGCGAACTAACGCATCAGGATCAACAGAAAGACCATATTGTTTTGAAACTTGTTCGATTTCAGCACGTGCATCTTTTTTGTTTAACATACCAAAATGCGTTTTTTCACTACCTAAAATAATGTTTTCTGTTACTGTAAAAGCATCCACTAACATAAAATGCTGATACACCATCCCAATACCTAAGCGATTGGCTACTGTCGGACTTGAAATGTTAACTTCTTTTCCGTTCAATAAAATTTCGCCTGAGGTTGGTTCCAAAATACCAGACAACATGTTCATCAGCGTCGATTTACCCGCACCATTTTCACCTAATAATGCGTGGATCTCTCCTTTTCGTAGCTGCAGATTAATGTCATCATTGGCTTTAAAGGTACCAAATTGCTTCGTAATGTGACGCATCTCAATGACATAATTTTGCTCTTGGGCCACTTTATTCACATCCTTACTTATTTTCTGCGGTTATTTGTGTCAACTAAAGGAAGGATTTCCTTACCAAAAGAGAAGACATGCTTCTCCTTTCGTAAAAAAACCAAGAACAGAGGCGATCTGATTCGCCTGACCACCTCTGAATGTTGAATTATTTTTCTGGAGCTTCTGGGATAGTGATTTTGCCATCGATGATTTCTTGTTTCGCTTCATCGATTGCTTTTTTCGCTGCATCTGATAAGTAACCGTCAGTGATGCTTACACCACCATCTTTTAGACCATATTCTAAGTGTTGTCCACCAGGGAATTTGTCATCTAAAGCACGAGTTGAAATATCTTCTACCGCAGCACCTACACCTTTAAGTGTTGATGTCAAAGTAAAGTTTGCTTCTTTACCGTCTTTAGTTTTAAATTTACCTTCGTCTTGTTGATCGCTATCCACACCGATAACCCAAACTTGTTTTGTTGCAAGTTCTGATTCCGTTAATTGCTCATCGATTGCTTTGGCTTCTTGGAACACACCAGCACCAGTACCACCTGAAGCATGGTAAATGATGTCTGCGTTATTTTGGTACATTGAAGCTGCTAATGCTTTTCCTTTAGCAGGGTCACCAAATGATCCAGCATATTGTACGTCGACTGTTACTTCTTTACCTAATTTTTTCGCAGTATCTTCAACACCTTTTTCAAAACCAGCTTGGAAACGGTCGATTACGGCACCTTCTTCACCACCGATAAACCCAACTTTATTTGTTGTTGTGGTTTCAGCTGCTGCAACACCTGCTAAGTAAGCTGCTTCGTTATCTTTAAATGTTGCTGAAACTACGTTATCTGCTTCTACAACGTCATCGATGATCGCAAAGTTAACATTTGCATTTTGTGCTGCTGCTTCTTTAATAGAAGGAGCTAATAAGTAACCAATACCAAAGATTGTTTTAAAGCCATTTTGTACAGCACTATTTACGTTTGTTGTATACTGAGAAGCGTCGTTTGATTGGATATAATCATAGCCTCCAGTACCTTTTTTCATATCATGTTTTTTACCCCATTCTTGCAAACCTTCCCATGCAGACTGGTTAAATGAACGGTCATCTACTCCACCGATATCTGTTACTAACGCTACGCTGTGGTTATCTGTCTTGCTACTGTCTTTTGATGAATCATCGCTTTTACTTCCACATGCTGCTAATAGTAGAGTACTTGAAAGTGCGACTACGCCTAAACCAAATAATTTTGCTTTTTTCATTGCTGTAAAGCCCCCTATAAATAGTTTTTTTATTTTCAAAAGTCGTAAACGACCGAATGAACATGAGTTACACGTTTAAATCTTTATCGGTAAAAAAGTATGGTAATAATTCTTCGACAGTCATCTCTTTTTGAACACCATCATCACCGATCAACGTAACCGGCATATCTGGTGCACAAAATTCAGAAATCACTTGACGACAAGCACCACATGGTGAGATCGGATCTGGTGTATGACCAGCTACAACTAAATGTTGAAATTCGCGCTCACCTTCAGATACTGCTTTAAAAATCGCAGTGCGTTCTGCGCAATTGGTCAATCCAAAAGATGCATTTTCGATATTTAATCCTTGATACGTCGTACCCTCTTTTGTAACTAGACAAGCACCGACTGGAAAATGTGAATATGGAACATAGGCTTTATCTAACGCTTTTGTAGCGATATCGATCCATTCTTGTTTTGCTGTTGCCATATTGTTCACTCCTTTAGTAGCCGACTCCAGTTTGACCAGAGATAATGGCAATACTTGCGCTTGTTCCTAGACGAGTTGCTCCTGCTTCGACTAACGCTAGCGCATCTGCTTCACTGTGGATTCCACCAGAAGCTTTGACACCCATTTCAGGACCAACTGTCGTACGCATCAAGCGAACATGATCCACTTTTGCACCACCAGTTGAAAAACCAGTAGATGTTTTAACAAAATCTGCTCCTGCTTTTTTCGCTAGTTCACAAGCTTTCACGATTTCTTCATCCGTTAATAACGCTGTTTCGATGATTACTTTCACTAAAGCTCGATCTTTAGCTGCTTCAACAACTGCTTTGATATCTTCTTCCACAAGGTTTAACATGCCGCTTTTTAAAGCGCCGATATTGATCACCATATCGACTTCATCAGCACCATTTTTGATGGCATCCGTTGTTTCAAATGCTTTTGTTGCTGGAGTATTTGCTCCTAAAGGAAAACCAATCACCGTACAAACCGCAACCGGTTCGTTCTTTAATTGCTCCGCTGCAAAGGCTACCCAAGTTGGATTCACACAAACTGAGTAAAAGCGATGTTTTTTCGCTTCGTCAATAATTCGTTGTACCACTTCTTTAGTGGCATCTGCTTTTAAAATAGTATGGTCGATCATTCGATTTAATTCCATGGTTACTTGCTCCTCATTTCTGTTCATTATTCAGTGATTACTTCATGGATCAGTGGAGGTTCTTCTCCATTTTCTCCGATCGTGATGTTTTCTTGAATCAATGCGATGACTTCTTCAACGTCTTCAGTATTGCTAAAGATCGTCAGTAAGATGTCGCCTTCTGAAACGGCTTCGCCAACTTTTTTGTGAAGCTTCAATCCTACTGCATGGTCGATTTCATCTTCTTTTGTTTGACGTCCTGCACCTAACATCATGGCTGCGATTCCCAATTCATTGGCTGTCATTTTTTGAATGACCCCTGTGCGTTTAGCTGGGAGTGCTATCTCATAGCGTGCAGTCAATAATTTTTCAGGTTCATCTACGATACTTGGATCGCCGCCTTGATTTTTGATCATCTCTTTGAATTTTTCTAAGGCCCGACCACTTTCAAGCGCTTCTTTCAATAACTCACGCGCTTCTTCGAGTGTGTCGGCTTTTTTCGCTAATACGACCATTTGGCTACCAAGTACGTAACACATTTCCTCTAAATCTTCTGGTCCTTTTCCTTGCAAGGTTTCAATCGCTTCTACAACTTCTAGACTGTTTCCGATCGCTTCCCCTAAAGGTTGAGACATATCTGAGATGACTGCCATCGTTTGACGATTGGCCAATGCTCCGATGCGTACCATCGTATGGGCTAAGCGTCTAGCATCCTCTAAGTTTTTCATAAAGGCTCCGTCACCTGTCGTTACATCTAACACAATTGCATCCGCACCAGCTGCGATTTTTTTACTCATAATTGAACTTGCGATCAACGGAATCGAATCTACTGTAGCTGTCACATCACGCAAAGCATAGAGTTTTTTGTCTGCAGGGGCTAAATCACCAGATTGGCCAATAACGGCTACTTTACTTTCATTTACTAGATCTACAAATTGTGCTTCGGATACTTCGATTTTAAATCCAGGGATCGCTTCTAATTTATCAAGCGTACCTCCCGTGTAACCTAAACCACGACCAGACATTTTTGCTACTGGAACATCGACGCTTGCGACAAGTGGAGCTAAAATCAATGTCGTCGTGTCCCCAACACCACCAGTCGAATGCTTATCGACTTTAATGCCGTCAATCGATGAAAGATCCATGACTTCTCCTGAATTTGCCATCGCTAGCGTTAAATGTGTGATTTCTTCGTCCGTCATATCTTTGAAAAAGATCGCCATCAAGAGTGCACTCATTTGATAGTCAGGAATGTGATTGTTCGTGTATTCCGAAATAATAAATTCAATCTCTTGTTTCGATAAACTTTGTCCTTCACGTTTCTTTTCGATTAAATCGACCATGCGCATAGATAAGAACCTCGCTTCCTTAACTTAGCTTTATTATACATTAAAATCATTACTAGTAAACCACTTTAGTAAAACAGTTTACTAAAAACAACAAATATATTGAAAGCCTTTACATTGTTGATTATACAAGGCGATCAACCAGTTGTCAATGGTTTCACGCTCTCACGAATAATTAATTTTGTATCAAAAATTTTATTTGGCACTCGATGTTTAGGAAACTCGATTGCATCAACTAAAAACTTAGCTGCTGTAAAGCCAATATCAAAAGTTGGTTGCGCTACCGTAGTTAGTGGTGGGCTCATATATTCTGTAAACTGGATTCCGTCAAAACCTATCACTGAGATGTCATCTGGTACTTTTCGTCCGGATTCATGGATCGCTTTATAACACCCCATCGCCATTAGATCATTACCACAGAAAATAGCGGTGATTTCTTTTCTGTACAATAGTTCTTTAGCTGCTAAATACCCACCTAAGATCGTAAGTTCGTTGCTTACGACATATTGTTTACGAAATGGGATATCTGCATCTTTTAATGCTAAACGATAGCCATTGAAGCGTTCTTCTAATTGGTAATACCCAGTATTTTCTTTTAAGATCCCGATATGTCGGTGTCCTTGTTGGATCAAATGTTTGACCGCCAAATAAGATCCTTCATATTCTTTGATGATCAAACGGCCTGAATCCCGTTGATTGATTCCTCGATCAATCAAAATCATCGGTGTACGTTTGGCAAAGGCACTGTTTAAATTGTATTCTTCTGGTAACATGTGCGGAGTCGCTAGTAAGATTCCATCAACAGCTCGATGCGCTAGATCATCTAAACACTTCAGTTCTTTTTGTAAACTTTGCCTTGAATTACACAAGATCAACATATAGCCTAGTGGATTGATATATTGCTCGACACCTTCAACGATTTTTGAGAAAAAAGAATCTGTCACATCTGGTACGATCATCCCAATCGTTTTCGAGTGACGCTTAATCAAATTGGAAGCAAAAAAATCTGGTCGGTAATGATATTCATCCACGATTGTTAAAACTTTACGTCTCGTCTCTTCACTAAAGCGACTTCCTTTGTTGTTTAAAATTTGCGATACAGTCGTGACCGAAACACCTGCAAGTTCCGCAATTTGTCGAATCGTTAACTTCACAACGAGCCCCCCTCAGCTTTTTCTTTAGTTTACCAAATTTAGTAAACGCTTTCTAGTGGTAAACCAAAAACAGGATCGCAAAATCGCGGTCCTGAATACTCTACATTTTTGTACTTTGGATAATAAAATAGCCTTTGTCTTTGGCGATAACTTCAGCATTACCAAAGACTTCTTCCATGCGTTTTTTCGCACTTGGCGCACCTTGTTTCTTTTGGATCACGACCGTCAAAGTACCTTTTGATTTTAGTAACGCATGCGCGTCAGTTAAAATCTGGTGTACAACTTGTTTACCTGCACGAATCGGCGGATTACTCACAATTGCTGCATATTGGGTATCATTTAGTTTCTCATATAAATAAGAAGGATGAATATCCACGTTTGCAATGTGATTGTGCTGTGCATTTTTTTGTGCAAGCTCGACTGCGCGCTCATTGATATCGATCATTTCAACCGTTCGATCAGTCGTTTTAGCTAATGTTAATCCGATTGGACCATAGCCACAACCGACGTCTAAGATCTTGCCTTCTGGTAAGTCTTGATCAGAAAAGGCATCGATCAAGACGCGCGAACCATAATCGATCGTTGATTTTGAAAAGACACCACTATCGGTTAAAAAACGAAACGTGTGCCCTTTTAGTTCAAATGTAAATTCCGAAAACTGATGGTCAAGATCGGGATTTTTTGTGTAATAGTGATTACTCATCTTCGTACTCCTTTAAGTCTTTGTTCCTATCATACTAAATTTTACGCACTTGTAAACTCTCTAGCCAAAAATAACTCGACTTCTGCGCTTTCTAGTGATTTTATGGTACACTACTTGAGACTAAACAAAGGAGCTTTCTTATGAAGGAAATGACCAATTATTATCAAATTCCTCGCTCAGAATGGCAAGGATTTTACCGCAAAGGACACACCCCTTTGACCCAAGAAGAATTAGATAGCATCAAAAGTTTGAATGACCGCATCTCGATGCAAGATGTAGAAGATATCTACATCCCACTTTGTCATTTGATCCATTTATATATGAAGGAATTTGAATCGCTTACTTTGAGTAAAGGACTATTTTTACACCGCTATGAAAAAATGCCTCCGTTTATTATCGGAATCGCCGGTAGTGTAGCTGTTGGAAAAAGTACGACAGCGCGTGTCTTACAAACCTTACTCGATCGCTTGTTTTCAAGACGTAAAGTCCAATTGATCACAACAGATGGCTTTTTGCATCCAAATAAAGTATTAGAAGAACGTGGCATTATGAATCGTAAAGGATTTCCAGAAAGTTATGACATGCAAAAGTTGATCCACTTTTTAGATGAAGTCAAATCTGGTAAACCAAATATCGAGATTCCGATGTATTCGCACAGTGTCTACGACATTATCGACGATGAAGTCGAGATCATTGATCGCCCAGATATTTTGATCGTTGAAGGGATCAATACCTTACAGCTTCCAGCAAATGAACAAATCTATGTCAGTGATTTTTTTGATTTTTCGATTTTTGTCGACGCAAATCCAGAACTGATCGAAAAGTGGTATTTGGAACGTTTTGAATCGTTACTCGATACCGCATTTCAAGATCCATCGAACTATTATTACAATCTAGCCACTGGTAATCGTAAAGATGCGCTTAAAGTAGCAAAAAATGTTTGGAAAACCATCAACTTGGTCAACTTGACCGAATATATTTTACCAACAAGAAGCCGCGCGGATATTATCTTGCATAAAACTTTGAAGCATACAATAGATGAAGTTCATCTAAGAAAATATTAATAAATCGTAAATAGCTTTTGCAAAATCGAGCTTCCTCCCTTATGATAGAGGATAAAATATTGTACTACAAAATTTGTTAAAGAATAGGGGTAATAATCGTGACGAACGTTGACAACATGCCAAACGTTGAAAAAATCATCGTATTGGACTACGGTAGCCAATACAATCAATTGATCACTCGCCGTATCCGTGAATTTGGAGTTTTCTCTGAATTACTAAGCCACCGCATCACCGCTGAAGAAGTGAAAGCGATGAATCCAAAAGGAATCATTCTTTCTGGTGGACCAAATTCAGTTTATGACGAAGGTTCTTTTGGAATCGATGAAAAAATCTTTGATCTAGGCATCCCAGTATTAGGTATTTGTTATGGAATGCAGCTGATGACTCACCGTTTAGGCGGAAAAGTCGAACCTGCAAAAAACAAAGAATACGGAAAAGCTCAACTTGAGATCACTGATGCTAAAGCAGCACTTTTTGCAAGCACACCACAAACGCAAACCGTTTGGATGAGTCACGGCGATTTAGTTACCCAAGCACCGACAGACTTTGAAGTCGTTGCTACAAGTAATGATTGCCCGATCGCGTCGATCGAAAATGCAGCCCGCAAAATGTACGGCGTTCAATTCCATCCGGAAGTTCGTCACTCAGAATATGGAAATGATTTACTTCGTCACTTTGCCTTAGACGTATGTCAATGTAGCGCAGACTGGAGCATGGAAAACTTTATCGAGATGCAAGTTAAAGCGATCCGTGAAAAAGTTGGCGACAAAAAAGTTCTACTTGGCCTATCTGGTGGAGTGGATTCAAGTGTTGTCGGCGTCTTATTACAAAAAGCGATCGGTGATCAATTAACGTCGATCTTTGTAGACCATGGTCTATTACGTAAAGGTGAAGCAGAACAAGTAATGGAAAGTCTAGGCGGAAAATTCGGCTTAAACATTATTAAAGTCGATGCTAAAAAGCGTTTTATGGATAAACTAGCTGGCGTTTCTGATCCAGAACAAAAACGTAAAATCATCGGAAACGAGTTTGTTTACTTATTTGATGATGAAGCAACAAAACTTGCCGGCGAAGAAGGCGTTTCTTTCTTAGCACAAGGAACACTTTACACCGACGTGATCGAATCTGGTACGGAAACAGCGCAAACAATCAAATCACACCATAACGTAGGTGGTCTTCCTGAAGACATGCAATTTGAGTTGATCGAACCATTAAATACCCTATTCAAAGACGAAGTTCGTGCATTAGGAACCGAACTTGGCATGCCAGATAGCATCGTATGGCGCCAACCATTCCCTGGACCAGGTCTAGGAATTCGTGTTCTAGGTGAATTAACAGAAGAAAAATTAGAGATCGTGCGCGAATCTGATGCGATCTTACGCGAAGAAATCGTCAATGCTGGTTTAGACCGTGACATCTGGCAATACTTCACTGTTCTACCAGGCATTCGCAGTGTCGGCGTAATGGGCGATGGCCGTACGTATGATTATACTGTCGGTATTCGTGCTGTAACATCGATCGATGGGATGACAGCAGACTTTGCACGTATCCCTTGGGATGTGTTACAAAAAATCTCAGTACGTATCGTAAACGAAGTCGCACACGTCAACCGCATCGTGTACGATATTACAAGTAAACCACCAGCAACTGTTGAGTGGGAATAA